>NZ_CAXBOC010000196.1:0-9040 GCF_963976465.1 uncultured Cyclobacterium sp.
AATGTTTAAAGGAAATATAGCCCTATTTTTATCATTTAACAAACGCCTTATTCAACCAATTAAAAATGGTTTGGCTCAAGAAAAGATTGATCCGTAGTAGGCTTTCCTTAATCAACCATTGATAAAATAAATGCTCCGATATATCAACCTTATAGATCCTTAAGGTACTGCTCAAAAGTCTTTTTCTGGGCTTTCATAGAAGCCAATTTATCTGCAGGATCACTATGGGATTCTATTAATATCCAACCATTGTATTCAGCTTGATACAATAATTGGAGCAATGCCTGAAAAGGGTAATCATTTTCATCGAAAGCCCTAATATGGGTGGTATCACCTATCCATTTTTTCACCATATTAAAGTTCCCCACTAATCCCGGCTCCATAAGATCAGTATTATTGCTGTTCCAGCAAATTTTCACATTGGATGAGGTTACTTGATCGAATATGGCTTTCATTACCGGAAGTTGTTGGGTAACTTTCCCATGCACTTCCACACGCACCAATTGCCCATAGTCTTTTGCGTATTCTCCAACCTCACTAAAGGATTTGGCTATTTGGGCAATGGTTTTTTCTCTTGGCACTTCTTCCGGTAGTCGATTGGGTTTTACTTTAATTCCGGAAGCGCCAATATCATGGCATAATTGGATGTATTCTTTGGTATGGTTAATATTGGCTGCAAGTTCCGCCGGATCGGGGCTATGGTATTCGTAATTACTTCCATAACCTACACAGGTAACAGGACTATTTTTGAACCTGTTTTTTACCTCTTTACGTTCTTTTTTACTAAGACTGGTTTCCACCCCGTGGGCATGCTGTGTGCGAAGTTCTAAACCTTCATAGCCTGCTTTCTCACAATTGCTAATAAGTTCGGGCAAAGTCCAATCCTTACCCCATAAGTAAGTTACCAGTCCCAATTTCATGGATGCTGCCTTAGGGGAAATGGGTTGTGCCCAAGAGGACCCTAAACTGCTCAATGCAATGCCGGATAGAAGGCTTTTTTTAAGAAAATCTCTTCGATTATTTTGATCGTTGTTCATCGTGTTGGGTTTACCATTTAATATTATCTATGGAAGTCAATCCATAATTAGGGAAAGGACTCTTTTCTGTGAATGGATATAGTGTCTTTTGATCCTCTACCACCACTGCTTCTTCCTTCAATCGACCATCTTCATACATTGCCTTAGATAGATCTAAGTCTAAATGTTTGGCCAAAAACGGATAGACTGCTTGTCTTTTCTTTTCGTCATATCCGTGATTATCTTCCGGAATATGTTTATTCTCAACCCTTTCAGGATGACCTTTTAATCCATATATGTATTGAAGGTGTGGAAATTCCACTTCGGGAGTATTTTTGGTCCAATCTCCTCCAACTGAGGTCAGCAATAGGGGCTTAGGTGCAAATACTCCAGCAATTTCCACATTGTTTGTTTGGTAATTTTTAGCTTTATGGATGGGCATTCCGCTTTCACATGTACAGCCACCAAAAAAATGTGCTGAAACCATAACTACAGGAGCAGCTACATCAATGCGATCATCAACTGCTGCCAATAAAAAGGATTGGGTTGCACCACCTGAAGCACCAGTAACGGCTAATTTTTCAGGGTCAGCCCCAAGGGAAAGCATAAAATCTACACTCCTAATACTGTTCCATAATTGTAATTTAAGCACCTCCCCTTCTCTATGTTCCCAACCAATTTCTTCCATCTGCCCATAGCCTACTGCATCATATGCCCAAACAATGGCACCCATCCTGGCCATGGATGCAAATCGTTTTTGGGCATTAGGTCTGTACCTTCCCACTTCTCCGGGTTTGGTCCAGTGCCCGTGAGGACTTATGATTCCAGGAATTTTACCCGGGTTTTCAGAGGGCATATATAGACTTCCGGTTACGAACACTCCTGGTAAACTTTCAAAAGCTACATTTTGAACCACATAACCATCATATTTCCTAATTTCTCCCAAAACAGGCTTTAAAGGCGTTTTTTTAGGCATCTTATTTAACCCTGTTCCTTTTAGAATTTGCTTTCTAATTGCATTGGCTCTTTTGTCCCAAGCTTTTTCTGTTTTGTATTTTTCTTTTTCCATTTGAAGAAAGGAAGCACCTTCTTCTTCCGTCCAATGGTCCCCAACACAAAGCATGTCTGAATTTACACTTTGTGCAAATACCATCATCGAGCTTGATATTAAAAAAACGAGAATAGCCAATAAATACTTATTTGATTTCATAAGGAAGGTTTTAAATAAGAAATGAAATATTTAATTTTTTAACCACTTGTCCCACCAATCAAAAGCTTCTGCTTGCATGGCTTTATCAAATTTATGAAGACCCGGATAATAAGATGCCCTGTATTTATCTGAAGCACCGGCTTTATCAAAAACAGATGCCAAAATTTTGTCTGCTTTTTGCATTTCCGGCAAAGTGTACAATTGGTCCTCTCGATCATTGAGTACTAAGGTGGGCAATGGCACGCGTAGTCCTAAAATTTCAGGGAAATCCAGCTCATTGGGGAGTCTAGGAATATAGGCCATCCAAGTATGGGTGTAAGCCCTGTTTAGTAGAAAATCTGTCCAAGTACTCATAAATCCTACACATACAGCACATTTGACCCTATGATCCAAGCCTCCCATCATTACTGTCCGCAATCCACCTCCGGATAATCCTCCACAGCCCACATTGTTTGAATCTACATCTTTTCTGGCCAAAAGAATTTCTAATGCCATTTGATCTTCAGCAAAGAACACTGCAGGCCAGCTAGTGCCACCACAAAATAAAGACTTGGCCATCACATGCTCATGATCAGCGGCCCAATTATTGTAAGCCTCGATGTTTTCTTCTTTTTCAGGATTTTCATCCGTCAAACCGGCCCGTCGATTCTCCGGAACTTCTTCTAGCAACACCCTACGACTGGCAAAGGTAAAGGAGTCGGGAACCATAACCACATATCCTCTTTTCGCAATTTCATTGGCCCAAGCTTTTCCTTCATAATAATGCTCCTGATGAGCTATCATCATTGGATGCTGATCTTTACCTGTTTTGGTAATCTTTCTTAAACCAAAATATTTATTGCCTCCATGGTCATGAAACGCAAGAATTGCAGGAAGCTCACCAACCGCACCATCGGGTTTAATCACCAAAGCCTTGGTGCGATTACCATAAGGCAATTGCCAACTGACCTCTTCAAACACTAAACCATCATCTACATAGGTATCGTGCACCGTCACCTCGGGAATAGGCCCTAAGTCAGGAATCCCCATGCGCTCTTTGACAGTAGCCATGGCATCCTTTTTCCAAGGTTCAATCGCTGTGAAACGTTGATTTCTGTAAGAAAGTGAGGGCAATTGATCATTGATCAGCCCATTGGCCCAAGGGCCATAAGGGCCAATGATACTTAGGTCAGATTTGGTCATACCTGATTTTTTAGAATCAGATGAAAAAGCAAAACTTTGAGGTGTCAAAATACCTCCTGCCAATCCAAAGCTTGTTAAACCTGCAGTTTTGATAAAGTCTCTCCTTTGCTTTTTCATCTGTTTTAAATAGTTTAAAATAGAAATTTTATTTGGCTAACTCTAAGGCTTGGGTAGTAACATAATACTTGGCCAGCATATTTGGAACTTCCCAATCAGGTAATTCACCTTGTTCCAAATAGTCGATATAGGTTTCAGTAACTTCTCTGAAATGATCTTCATGGCCATGACGGTAAGCTTCAGGAATCTGAACTCTCCAAGAATTTTTACCCTCTACTTTTACAACATCCAAACCTTCGAAAGTACCGGCAAGCTCTTTTACATGTTGGGTTACACTGGCTTCAAAGGCAGTGATATCCTCACCTTCTACCGGCTCTATATACAATTCAGGCTTATAGTTTTCTTCTGCATCTTGTCTGATAACCAAATTCGCTTTGGATCCTCTCATGATTGAGTAATGGGTATCAGCAGAGCCCTCAGGAGCCTTATAATTCCATATAACGGAAACCTTTGCATGAATACCATTAATTTTATAGTTGATTTCTCCATTGCCGTATACCTTCAAAAGACCATCAGAAACAACTGATTGAAGGTAGTCTGGAAATTCTTCAAGACCTGTAGACAAGGTAAACTCTTCTTGCGTAAGGTCAGTAGTCCACCTTTTGGCGTTGATCATTTCAATATCTGTCTTATAATCGATGATCTTATTAGGAAAACTCTCCCATTGTACCAAATCAACCAAATGAGTGGTAACATCCACGATACCATTACCTTGTTGGGTGACATCGTAAAACCATCCCGGTCTAATCAAGGTTTTTCCGGATACTTGCTTATAAAAGTGATGGATGCTTTCTTTTGTGATGGCAGGATTTTCCAATGTGCCTTTTTCCATTTCTCCAAACACCTCAGGGATCAAGGAAAACTCTCGCTGAAGTATGGTAGTTATTTCAAACCTTTCAGTCATGATATCAAACAATAGGACATCATTTTTCTCAGCAAGTTCAAAGGCCTCTTTTAAGGTTTCAAAACCCTGTGCATCAATGGCCATAGGTTTGTCCGCCAAAACATTGATACCAGCTTCAATGGTAGCCTTAATATTAGCTGTTTTCTTCTTATTATTACCCGCTGTAAGCATTACATTGCCCTTTTTCTCACTGAGCATTTTCTGAAGGTAATCATCTCCTTTATATACTTCTAATTCCCAACTCGTAGGGTCTTCTTCTCGGGTATTATAGCTTTCAATTGATTTTAAATAGGAGTTCAATTCCGGTCCATCGGGTGCATATACATATACTTTGGGATCCACTTCCTCGTACATGGATTTTTTCACAAGATGAGCATGAAAGTGGCCGGGATCAAGAGTAAGTAATTTAATTTCGTTTTTTTCTCCGGTAAAGGTAGTCTTCACTTCTTCTTCTACATTTTTTTCATTGGAACATGATAAAAGCAAAATTGAGGCAGCAATAGGTGACCAAAATTTACTATTAAATTTCATAAGATTTGATTTTGGTAATTGGTTTAAATTAAGTAATAATTACTTTGGGATAACCCTGTGGCTTAATGCATGAAAATTAGCTCTTTGCCTTAACCTTAGGAAAAGCACGGTCTTGCATCAAGGGAATAAATATAAACAATAATAAAGGAGAATAAAACATATAGTAACGTTACCGATTACAATTGATGCATATTTTCAAGAATAATGGTTACAATAAATAAAAGGCTGGCATCCTTGTGAGCTTGATTTTAGCCACGGCTTAATTCTAACCCTAAGCCCCTTCATTTTTTACGGTAAAAATAACCCCACCCTCTTTTGGTTGGTATGAATTTTGACCTTTTATTTAAAAGAATTACTTAAATTAAAACTTTCGATTTCACGAATGAATCTACATCATTGACGGTTAATAAAACGATTTAATGAATGCAAAATGGGTGAGTTATAGCATTTAAAATCCATTACAATTCTTACAGGCACTACCTTTTAAACTAGACTATTGAATTTATGAATTCCTTTAGCCTATAATAAATACTAAGGGAAGTTTAAGAAGCAATTCCTCGAATTTTTTAAAAAAAACAAATACTTTAATTCAATATTTAACCAGTAATTAAGACATTGTAGCATCTTAAAAAATAATAAGCTCAAAACGTAAAAATTTCTTTTGTTTAGGACAAAGAAAACAACCTAAAATTTTAATATATACAAACATGAAACTATTAAATAGACAAAATATCCCTTCAACTTCTACTCGCCCTATCAGCATTCTCCAATTTGGTACAGGTAATTTTTTGAGAGGATTTGCTGATTGGATGATTGATATCCTAAATGAGAAGACCTCATTTAATGGAGATATCCAAATGGTTCAAGTACATAGTAAAAAACCAGCCCATGGCATTAATTCACAAGAAGGTCTATATCATGTGCTTACCAAAGGGGTTAGTAAAGGTCAAACCATAGAAGAAAGTAGGTTAATTCAATCGGTAAGAGGAGCAATTAATCCATTTCTAGATTATAGGGCTTATTTGGAATTGGCAAAAATTCCTGAATTAAGATTTGTTATTTCAAATACCACAGAAGCAGGCATATACTTTGACGAAAAAGACAAGGATTGGGCGACTACTCCAGCGTCTTTTCCAGGGAAATTAACGGCTTTGCTTTATCAACGTTTCCAACATTTTAATGGGGATTCTGAAAAAGGTTTGGTGATCATTCCTTGTGAATTGATAGAAGACAATGGTAAAAAGCTTAAAGAAAATATCAAGAGGTACATCGATTTATGGGACCTTTCAGGCGATTTTGAGGACTGGGTGGTCAAGCATAATTTTTTCTGCAACACACTGGTAGACCGAATTGTACCGGGATTCCCATTGGGAAGTGGCAATGAAATTCAGGCCCAATTAGGCTTTAAAGATGAACAAATGGTGATGACAGAGCCATTTTATTTCTGGGCCATCGATGGACCGGATTGGCTTAAAAATGAATTACCTTTAGATAAAGCCGGATTTGATGTACTTTTCGTAAAAGACATCAGTCCATATAGAACCAGAAAAGTACGAATTCTTAATGGGGCTCACACTTGTTTGGTACCAGTTGCCTATCTCAAAGGAATCAGGTTGGTAAAAGATGCCATGGAGAATGAAGCCACTAGTTCATATCTCCAAAAAGTAATCTTTACTGAAATAATTCCTGCCATGGATCAACCGGAGAAAAACTTAACTCCCTTTGCAGAAGATGTGCTGGATCGATTCAGAAACCCTTTTATAAAGCACAAAATAAGTGATATCGCATTGAATTCCATTGCAAAATGGAAAGTTAGGGTTTTGCCAACATTACTGGACTATATCAATAAAAAGGATCAAATACCTACAGGAATGGTACAGGCTTTTGCTGCCATGATTGTGTATTATAGAGGTCACTATAATGGGGAAGCTACTCCCATCAAAGACAAGTCGGAAGTGGTTAAGTATTTTGATCAGATCTGGAAAATTAAAACACCCGAGGCAGTGGTTGAAAGTGTGTTGGCTAAAGTGGATTATTGGGATCAAGACCTAAACTTGATTTATGGTCTGAGTGAGGCCTTGATTAAAGAAGTAAAAATCCTATTGGCTCAAGAAGAGGGATAATTATTGATAAATTGAATTTAAAAAAAAAGCGGCTTAAATATTTAAGCCGCTTTTTTTTATGTTTTGTAACTTAGATAAACTGATTCAGTATATTCTCATACATTTCTTGCTTACCACTTGTCATCTTCGGCTCCCCGATTTCCAGGGCATGGCTTCTTAAGGCTTCCAAGTCAAGCTTTCCGGTTTCAAATGCTTCCCCTTTTCCGCCATCAAAAGAAGCATATCGATTCTTTCTCAAAGTTTGATAATCTGAATGCTCCATGATATCATTGGCAATAACTAAACTCCTTGCAAAAGCGTCCATACTTCCAACATGAGCATGAAAAAGATCGTCTAGGTCTGTAGAGTTTCTTCTTATTTTTGCGTCGAAATTCACTCCACCTGTGGTAAACCCAGGTCCTTGCAAAAGTACCAGCATGGCCTCCGTCAATTCCTGAAGGTTGATTGCAAATTGATCTGTATCCCAACCATTTTGATAGTCTCCTCTATTGGCATCTATACTCCCTAAAAGCCCGGCATCCATGGCTACTTGCAATTCATGTTGGAAGGTATGTCCTGCCAGGGTGGCATGATTCACTTCCAAATTTAGTTTGAAGTCTTTGTCTAAACCAAAATGTCTAAGGAACCCTATTACCGTAGCCGCATCATAATCATATTGATGCTTGGTTGGCTCCATTGGTTTTGGTTCAATAAGGAATGTACCTTCAAAGCCTTGTTTTCTTCCATAATCTCTGGCCATGGTTAAAAACTGGGCCAAATGCTCTGTTTCACGTTTCATGTCGGTGTTCAACAACGACATATAACCTTCTCTGCCACCCCAAAACACATAATTTTCACCTCCTAGCTCGATGGTTGCATCAATTGCATTTTTCACCTGAGTAGCAGCTCTACTTACCACATCAAAATCCGGATTGGTGGCTGCTCCATTCATATACCTTGGATGGCTAAAAACATTAGCTGTTCCCCAAAGTAATTTTATACCTGTTTCTTTTTGCTTTTGCTTGGCATAATCTACTATTGCCCCCATATGCTTCTCATAGGTCGCAATGCTGTCCCCCTCATCGATCAGGTCAATGTCATGAAAACAATAAAAAGGAGCTCCAATTTTCCCGATAAATTCAAAGGCCGCATCCATTTTGTCTTTTGCTCTTTGAATGGGATCATTGGATTGATCCCATTTATGAACCATAGTCCCAGGCCCGAAGGGATCATTTCCAGTGGCACAGAAGGAATGCCAATAGGCTATTGCAAAACGGAAATGCTCTTTCATTGTCTTCCCGGCAATTACTCGGTTCTCATCGTAATATTTGAAAGCCAATGGATTTTTTGAATCCTTTCCTTCAAACTTAATCTTATCAATCTCAGGAAAAAACATATCTGACATAATTCAATTCTTTTTAGGTATTAGATAAGTATATTAATTTATTTCACTTGGTTTAAGCAATTTTCCCACTGCTGATAAACCGCTCCATAGGCTTCTATTTTTTGTGCATCAGGTTCAAAGTCCTGGATTTTCACCAAACCTTGAAAGGCTTCTTTAGAACCTGAATAGATCCCTGCACCAATTCCTGCTCCTCGGGCAGCTCCCTGTGCACCATCCGTATCATACAATTCGAGGGATACATTATTCATGTTAACAAAAGCTTCTCTGAAAATGGGACTGAGAAACATGTTGGCTTTCCCTGCTTTAACGGTTTTCAGGTTTAGCCCCATGTTTTTCATGATTTTGAAGCCATAGGTCAATGCAGATACAATGCCTTCTTGGCCGGCACGGAACACATGCCTTTTGTCATGTTTCAAAAGGTTTAATTGGGATAAGTGTGCACCAACATGCTTATTTTCCATGATTCGTTCTACTCCATTTCCAAATGGTAAAAAACTCAAACCTTCAGCACCTATAGGCACTTCAGCGGCCAATTCATTCATCACTTCATAGTCCAGTGCTTGATCTCCAAAA
>NZ_CAXBOC010000197.1:0-9019 GCF_963976465.1 uncultured Cyclobacterium sp.
AGTTTTACCAGACCTTGAGCAACTTCTACAAAAAATTTGATGCAGAAAATAATATTTCACTGGTAGAAACCCCCGGAGGACACTCTTACCATCCAAAATCCAGAAAAGCCATTTTTTCATTTTTCCTTCAGCATTTAATGGGCAAAGAGGTTCCCGCTGAAGAAATAATGGATATAGAATCCAACAAAGAAAAATTGCTTCCTGCTGACAGCCTTAATGTTTATAATGGCACGCCCCCTCCTACAGACATTACCAAAACAATACAGCACTCCTTTATCAAAACCGCTAAAATACCGGATATCAATAGCCGAGAAGCCCTAAAAAACCATCAAAACAAGGTGAAAGAATACCTTAAATCGAGAACATTTGGGGCATTCCCCGATTCAGCAATTGACTTTAAGGGTAAAATGATTTATAGAACAGCCGACCTGGCCAAACATGGCAATAAAACCTACAGTTTCAACAGTGAAGAGGGCTGGGAACTCAAAGTAAATTTCTTTTACCGACAGCCTCAAGATGAGAAATCGCCTCTGCTCTTGGTACTAAGAACCCCGGGAGAGGAAAGATGGGAAAGTGAAGGCTATGCAAATAAAGTACCCGGAATACATAACATCGCCTATCTGGAAGTAAGAGGTGTGGGGGAAGCCGGCTGGGCTCCAGAGCTCAATTGGCATGTGAGGCGTTCAGCAGCTTGGCTAGGCAAAACCATTGCTTCCATGCAAATTTATGACACCATGCGGGCTTTGGAATTCTGTAGAACATTGCCTGAGGTAGCTACAAGTAAAATAAGCGTTCTTGGAAGGGATGGAATGGCTTCCATAGCCATGTATGCAGCATTGATGGATGAAAAATGTGAAGGTATTTACCTGAGCAATCCACCGGAAACGCATGACCAACCCAGCCCAAAAAATGGAAGGGATTTCGCTTTAGAATTATTGAATGTACTTCGGATTACCGACACCTATCAGCTTCCGGCCTTGATTCATCCAACAAAAACCTATTTTCTGGGTGAAATTCCGCCTGCTTACCACTGGTCAGACGCAGTATTAAAAGAGGCAGTAAACGAACAAATACACATTATTAACTGATGTAAAATTGGAAATCAAACTTTTGTAATTCAATGAAACCAATGGATGTAAATTCAAGGCTTCTTAATAACCTTAATTTTATACAATCACTGCCTGCCTCAATTCAAAATACATTTACCATCTATTAATATAAACTGTTCATTTATTTTGTTTTTTATTAAATATATTTAATTTTATAAGGACAAATCCAACATTACCTTTCCAGTTCAGTAATTGTCAACCATTGCTTAGTTGTAATTACGCTGATCAGATTGGTTATTATTGCGCCAACCAGCTACTGTACTTGCTAAAAAAGTCATTTACATCTTCAGGTTAAATAATAAATTGATCCATGAAAAAAGCACTTAAAGGATCCAGTTTCTTATTCTACTTTCTCACCATCGTTGTGTTTTTTATTTCGGGAGGACTCTTTTCAAATTACATGGAGGTAGGAAAAAATCAAGGACTAGCCGGTGGGGCCATCGTATTAGGCTATGCCCTCATGTATGCTTTCGGAGCCTTAATCGTAGCAATTGTATTGGCCGGTAGATTAAAGACTAAAATCATCATTTATGCCAATATTGTCCTCTTTATAATAATGACTTTATTCATTATTCTTGGCTACCTCCGCCATTTAGAAATCGAAGAAAACAAGGTTCCTGCCCAGCAAGAGCAATTCACACCCAAACCTACCGCCCCGGCCCAGCCCATTCACAATATACAATTTGAAAATGGAATGGGCCAGGGCTTCTTTAGCCCCAATTTTGCAGAAAATAACAAATTGTATTTTTATTCTCCTTCTGATCCAAGGGCTTGGAATGGTGTTGGAGAAGCTATAGACAGTTTGGTGTTTTATAAAAACCGGAATGGGCAATACGATATCCAATATGCTCCCCCCTATTTTTTTCCTGAAATAGTTAAAATGGATTATGAGTGGTTGATGATAAAGGTCATTATCTCCGGTAAATATACGCTGGAGGTTGAGATCAATCAAGAAACTGGGCAATCCGTACTTGTAGACAAATTTAGTGGCAACCTTATCTACTGGCCGGAATTTATTCTCAATACCAATAGTGTAGAAATTATGGAAGCGTTTCCACAAAAAGTATTGATTAAACCCTTAGAAAATGCTGCGGTAAACAGTATCTCATATGTTTTTTTGCAACCCATTGCTGTGCAGGGGGATTGGCTAAAGGTAAACCTGACTGACAAAGAATTCTTTAACCTTGGTCAAGGATGGATAAAATGGAAATCAAATGATAAATTGATTATTCGCTACAATTTATTCAGCTAATCCCACCAGATCAATTTCAAAGGCTCAGAAAGAAAATTCTTGATTTTACACAATAAAAAGAACACGATTTTGGAGGGAAGATGCTTATTATTTCTTCAATACCGAATTAAATCGTATGTAAAATTAAGGTTTTAACAGGCTTGCTTTGATATCCTTAATCCTGGATTGTAGGGTAGTTTCAGCCATGTTAACCTCATCTGTTGTAGCCAATAAGAAATCTTTGACCGCACCTTCATGGTCCTTAGACTTCCCATATTTCATATCCACATAACGCATGGTGGTCCACATCAATGTTTTCAGTTCCTCTTTATTATCATCAGTCATATAATACTCTACAATTACTGAATGGTGATCATGCCAAATCACCCTGCTCATGATTCTCACCCATTCTCCAACTCTGGCAGGCCTGACATAGGAAATACTATGATTATATACCACCCAGGCGGCCTGGTATTTACGGATAAAATCCATCATTTCCACCCCATACAATTTCGGCACCTGATGACTACCCTACTTTCTGTCTCTTTCGGATAGTGCTTGTCTTTATTATATTCGAACATAATTTTTGAGTTTGATACCTATATTCTTCAAAGATATATGATATAAATCATTGTGTAATTTAGATAAATATTCATTAATTTAAAGAAACTAAAAGGCCTAATATGAAGATACTTGTTCCAACTGACCTATCTGACAATGCTGACCAGGCACTAAATTTCGCAGTGGCCTATGCCCAGCAGCAATGTGCTACCATAACATTAATTTTTTCCTATTTTGCAGTATATGATTTCGCTGCAGAAGCTGTAAGAATGGCACAAACAATTGAGAACAATGCCAAAACTGAGTTAAATAAAATAATTAGCAAAGTAGGTAGGGAGGTAGAGATAGATTATAAAATTATTCAAGGCACAGTGGCCAATGCTATATTTTCTACGGCCAATAATGATGATTATGACCTGATCATTATGGGAACCCAAGGGGCCAGTGGGATTAAAAAAAACCTTATTGGTTCCAACACTGCTAAAGTTATCAAGGAAAGTAGCATTCCGGTAATTGCAGTACCTTTTGGTTCTTCATTTGAAAGCATTGAAAAAATTAAAGTTGCTGTAGATCTTCAACATGATAAAGAAGGCATTTTTAGGAAATTGATTAAACTCACTGAAACTTGGAACCTACCTTATGAAATTATTCATATAGAAAACAAACCTAATTTCAGTAAAAAAATCATTTTTAAAGGACTCGAATCCTACTTAACTGAAAATTTTCCTGATTGCGATTTTAGTTTTGAGATGCTTCAGGAAATAAATACTGACAAAGGGCTGGAAAATTATGTGAAAAACAAATCAGATAGCTTATTAGTGATGTTTTCGAAAGACCGGGGTTTTCTTGATTTTATTTTCAAACATAGCCACAGTGCAAAAATGGTCTATCATACACATATTCCTCTATTGGTTATCAAATAGCATATGAAAGCAGTAGTAATTACCGAAGCAGGTGCTCCGGATGTTTTAAAAATTAAAGAAAGAAGTAAACCTAAAATTGGAAAGAATGAAATTTTAATTAAAGTCCGGGCCATTGGAATCAACAGACCTGATATCGCTCAAAGAGAAGGAAAATACCCCGCTCCCGAAGGTGTCCCTAAGGATATTCCGGGACTGGAAGTTTCAGGATGGGTAGCCGAACTGGGTGAAGACGTTAAAACTTGGGAAATTGGGGATAAAATATGTGCCTTATTGGCAGGTGGTGGATATGCTGAGTATGTGGCTGCACCCAAAGAACAATGTCTAACGATTCCTGAGGGGCTGAGTCTGGAGGAAGCAGCTTCTCTTCCCGAAACCTTTTTTACCGTTTGGAACAATATTTTTCAAATAGGAAAATTCATCAAAGATGAAACCGTCCTTGTCCATGGTGGTAGCAGTGGGATTGGTGTTGCAGCCATTCAGATGGTAAAAGCCATGGATGGACAAGTGATTGCTACTGCAGGTTCTGAAGAAAAGTGTGAAACCTGCCTGGAGCTTGGAGCAAGCCTGGCTATCAATTACAAAAAGCAAGATTTTGAGACCAAAATCAAAGAGCACTTGGGATCCAAAAGAGTTGACATAGTCTTGGATATGGTAGGTGGTTCTTATACCATGAAAAATCTTCGCTTATTGAATAGAAAAGGAAGGTTGATCATGATCAATGCCATGGAAAATAGAATGGGAGAAGTGGATCTGCTTAGAATAATGACGCATCAGCTGGTAATAACCGGATCCACTTTAAGGCCTCAATCAAAGGAATACAAAGGGCATATTGCCACCCAGTTGATGGAAGAAATCTGGCCGTTATTTCCGGATAAAATAAAACCCGTTATCCATACAGCTTTCCCTATGGCAGAAGCTGCTGAAGCACACAGGTTATTAGAGAGTTCCAAGCATATTGGTAAAATTTTACTATTGGTTTAATGTCTCATTTATTTTCAGGTCAACCAAACCAACAAGATCATGAAAAATCATTTATTCATTTTTATTCTTATAGGAATCGCATTTAGTTGCACCGCAAAAAAAGCTAAACAAAGTTTAACGGCTGATCAGACAGTTTTTAGAGATGTAAACCTCGTAAATGTATCAACTGGAGCTATAAATAAAGCGCACGTAATCGTTAAAGGGAAAACGATTGAAAAAATCCTTTCTCCAGATGAAGAAGTTGATTTTGCCAAGGCGAAAGTAATTGAAGGAAAGGGAAATTACCTAACTCCGGGCTTAGCAGAAATGCACGCCCATATTCCGGACAAGCCCTGGGATGACCCTCTGGTGCAAGAAACATTGTTTTTATACCTGTCAAATGGTGTAACCACAATAAGAGGAATGCTAGGTAACGAAGCTCATCTTCCACTGAGGGAGAAAGCTGCCACTCAGGAAATCCTCTCTCCAAGAATCTTTACCTCCAGTCCTTCTTTAAATGAAAATACTGTAAGCACAACCGAGGAAGCAACCAAAAAAGTTAAAAATTATGCAGAATCAGGTTACGATTTTCTGAAACTTCACCCTGGCATCCGAAAGCATGTTTTTGACAGCATTGTGGCAGCAGCAAATAAATATGGGATCCCATTCGCCGGCCACGTCTCTAATTTAGTAGGTATCAGGCATGCCTTAAAAAATGGCTACCAGACCATAGATCATGTAGATGGTTTTATTGAAGGGCTGGTACCAAAAGAGGCAGGTGTAAATCCTACAGAGAATGGTTTCTTTGGTTACAATTTCACGGAATTGGCAGAGCCGAATACAATTGCTGAATTAGTAGCACTAAGTAAAGAAAACAAGGTTTGGGTAGTTCCTACACAAGCTTTGTTTGATCGTTGGTTCTCTCCAATTCCGGCCGAGGAATTGGTCGCTCAGGAAGAAATGCAATACATGAGCCCACAGACAAGGGAGAACTGGGTAAACAGCAAAAACAATTTGACTACCGGAGATAACTTTAATGAGGAAAAATGGAAGAAATTCAATCAAATCCGATATCAATTGATTAAAGCCTTGCAAGAAGATGGACACGGATTATTATTGGGTTCTGATGCTCCACAAGTATTCAATGTACCGGGATTTTCTATCCATCATGAAATAAATGGGATGCTAGCAGCGGGGTTAAGGCCATTGGAAATTTTACAAATCGGCACCTTAAACCCTGCAAAATATTTTAATGGCAATTTTGGAGCCATTAAAGAAGGAATGGAAGCCGATCTGATTTTACTTAAAGCAAATCCTTTAGAAGATTTAAACCGCTTAAAAAATCCTTTGGGCGTAATGGCTAGGGGGCAATGGATAAGTGAAGAAATGATCAAAGAGAAACTCAAGCAAATCGCCAAAAAAAACAAATAGCCCACTTAATGCGGGCTATTTGGGATAAAAATTAAGCTATAAATCAACCTAAAGTATCGACGATTCCACGGTAATACCCTACAGATTCTGCAATACCGGCCATTGGAGCTTTCATGTCTTTTTCATATTCCATGGCTAAATGTCCTTCATAATTGGTTTTGGCAAGCATTTTCACCACCCCTGGAATATCAATAACACCTCTTCCAAGCTCAACAGTTTTGCCATCAGCCTCTGCCTTAGAAACATTTTTCAAGTGCAAATCAAAGATGCGGCTTTTGTATTTTTTAATGTCTGCTACAGGATCGTGACCGTCACGCATATTGTGTCCAATATCAAAACACATCCCGATTCGATCATCCAAATCTTTTATATGGCTCATGATAACGGTGGCATTTGGATACAATTTATCTTCAGGACCATGATTATGTATGGCAAACCTAATATTGTATTCTTTTACTTTGCCATCCAAGTAAGGTAAATCTTCTATACTTGGAATACCTACAATCATATCTACGCCAACCTTTTTGGCATAATCAAACGCAATATCTAAGGCCTCTTGCGTTTTAGAATAGATAGGGCCTACTGCATAACCTTTTATGTTTGCATCTGCCAATTTCTGGTGAAAAGCTGCAATTTCTGCATCTGTACTTTCCAAAGGCAAATGAAAATCCTTAATACAAAGGTAGTTTACATCTACTTTTTGTATCATTTTTATGGTTTCATCAAGATCGAAATTTTTAAAAGTATAGCCCGCAAATGCCAATTTAAGATCTGATGGCTTGGCCAAAGTTGCAGGAGCTGCCTTTAGGTTAGATCCGGCTAGAACGACTCCTCCCATTGTTCCTAAGATACTTTTTTTGACAAAGTCTCTTCTATTGTTTTTTGTTTGTGACATGATAAGATGGTTTATTTTATTTTATTGTTTATTGGCAGCGTGACATTTTATTCCCGCAATATAAAGGGAAGTAAGGAATTTTAGGGATGGGAATTCTAAAAATTTATGGTTTATTTACATTTTTAGAAAATTTGCCTCATCCAAAACCTTTTATCAATGAGACCTTATATCCTGGCTGAAACGAACTGGAAAGCACTTAAAGAAGAAAAAATTGAGTTGGCGGTACTGCCTTGGGGGGCCACAGAAGCCCATAATTACCACCTGCCTTATGGAACAGATGTCTATGAAGCCGATGCCTTTGGAGCAGCTGCCGGAAAGATTGCTTGGGAAGCCGGTGCGAAAGTGATGATACTGCCAACCATACCTTTTGGCGTAAACACGGGACAATCAGACATCTATCTGGACATGAACCTAAACCCAAGCACACAACTGGCAATCTTGAAAGATCTTGTTACGGTTTTACATCGGCAAGGTATTCCTAAACTGCTTATTTTAAACAGTCACGGCGGCAATGATTTTAAAACCATACTGAGAGAAATAGGCCTGTTATTTCCTGATATGTTCTTCAGCACCTGCAATTGGTTTCAGGCCATGGACAAACCCAAGTATTTCGAACATATGGGAGACCATGCAGACGAAATGGAAACCAGCCTGATTATGCATTTGCATAGTCATTTGGTTTTGCCTCTCGAAGAAGCCGGTGACGGAAAAGACAAGAAATCAAAAGTAAAAGCCATTCGAGAAGGCTGGGCATGGGCAGAAAGAAAGTGGTCCATGGTCACGGAAGATACTGGAATTGGAAACCCTAAAGCGAGTACACCGGAAAAAGGCGAACGTTTCCTTAAAGATACTAGTGAGAAAATTGCCGAATTAATGATTGACCTGGCCAAGTTGGATATCAATGACAGGTACGAATAAACCCGTAACAATTAATGAAAAAACCTTTGCGAACAATAACCTATGGCCTAGGCCTGCTTTTTTTAACCATGTTGTCCATAAGCTCAGGCATGGCACAACATACAAAACAATCTTATTCCAGACAGGACAGCTTGCGTGGGAGTATCACTCCTGAGAGAGAATGGTGGGATCTGATTTATTATCACCTCGACATCGAGGTCAAGCCCAAACAAAAGTCCATTGAAGGAAGCAATACCATTTATTATAAGGTATTGAAGCCCGGGAAGGTAATGCAAATAGACTTGCAGCAGCCAATGAAAATAAAGGGTTTTTCCCAAAATGGCAAAGCGCTGGATTTTAAAAAAGAAGGTAATGCCTATTTTGTCACCATTGAAGCGAATCAAGAAGTAGGAGATTTGCATTTTCTGGAAGTTAACTACAGTGGGTCGCCAAGGATTAGTCCTAATCCACCCTGGGAAGGCGGCCTGACTTGGGAAGAAGACAAAAAGGGAAAACCTTTTATCGCCAATTCCAACCAAGGGGATGGGGCAAGCCTTTGGTGGCCATGTAAGGACCACATGTACGACGAACCTGACAGTATGCTCATCAGTGTAAAAGTACCCGATCCGCTTATGAATGTATCCAATGGAAGGCTTCGAGAAATAGAGAAACACAAGGATGGGAAAAGTACTTACCATTGGTTTGTAAGCAATCCGATTGCCAATTATGGGGTAAACCTAAGCATAGCAGATTATGCACATTTTTCAGAAATGTATCAGGGTGAAAAAGGGCCATTAAGCCTGGATTATTATGTACTCAAGGAAAACCTCGAAAAAGCAAAGGTCCAATTTAGGGATGCGCCAAGGCTGATGAGGGCCTTCGAACACTGGTTTGGCCCCTACCCTTTTTATGAAGACGGTTTTAAGCTGATTGAAGTCCCCTATCTGGGCATGGAACACCAATCTGCTGTCACCTATGGCAATGGCTATTCCAATGGCTATAAGGGCAAGGA
>NZ_CAXBOC010000198.1:0-9012 GCF_963976465.1 uncultured Cyclobacterium sp.
TTGCGGTATTGTCACATCTTGCCCAAGGACACATGAGGACCATGGACTTTACGTGGTCTGGATGACGGTAGGCGAGTTGTTGAGCAATGATACTTCCCATGGAAACTCCTGCCACCCTTACCTTTTCCAAGCCTAGGTGTTGCAGTAAGCCTGCACAATCATCAGCCATCATGGAAGAAGTGTAAGGGCCGGCTGGTTTATCAGACTGTCCAACACCACGGTTGTCTACGATGATGCATCGGAAAAATTGCTTCCAATACTCAAGATGTTTTTCCCACACTGCTCCGGGGGCAGTAATGCCCATAATCAATAGTAAGGGTTCCCCTTCTCCGTGCTCCTCATAATAAAGGTTGATCCCGTTGGATTTAATGAAAGGCATAATTTATTTTAATTTTGGGATTAGAGATTCCTGCACCCATTTTCCATCGTGAAGGGTTACAAAATCAGGGTCCTCCAAAGCTTCTTCGCCTTCGTCTTCACAAATGATCCATCCATCAAATTTCTCATCTTTAAGCCATTGGGTAATCTCTGTAAGGGCTACTTTCCCATTGCCCATAAGTGTGAATTCAGGATTGCCATCCCAATCTTTATAATGCACATGGTTGATCAAGGAACGGTACTCTTTCATTTTGGTCAAAGGATCCATATCTCCGTTAATGATGTGTCCTACATCCGGGCACCAGCCTGTGACTTTAGGGTCCAGAGATTCTAGGATTACTTTATAGTCCTCTTCCGTTCTGGTAATGGAAGTGTGGGGAGAGTTGGGGTGAAAGCTGCTAATAACCCCTTTGTCTGTCGCTCTTGCTGATACGGTGTTGACGATATTTACCAGGTTTTTTCTTCTCTGTGTAAGCTCATGTCTTCCGGTTGGAATCTGAACTGTGCAAAGAACTGAATCAGGGAATCTAGACAGTAATTTTATGGCTTCATCTGCTATCTTTTTCTCCTCTTCAGTTTCTTTGTTTCCGTTCCAATCTAATGCTAAAGCTACTGCTGCTAGTGAAATATTTTGTTCTTTTAGCTTGGCCTCAAGAGCGTCAGCATCGGCCAAAGGTCCCATCCATGTAAATATAGGTTGAATCCCTGTGAAGCCTGCTTTGGAGATAACTTCTATCATATGACCCAGCTGGCCTTTATAAGTTTCTCCATTGTTACTCATAAACCAGGTGTATACTTCTGCGCCGAAACGAAAGGGTAGTTTAGACATTTGCTTTGGTTATTTTAGTTACTGTTAAAATAAATTTTTTATGATATTTTATCCTGGGCTTAGAGCCCATGTTTTTCTCCCATGGACTTAATGAATTTGTAGCCATTTTCTGCCATTTCCCAAGGTTCGGAGAAATCTCGCCATACGCCAATGGAGTTAGCAAAATCAGGGTCATTTCTGGTGAACCCTTCTATGGTTAGCCATCCATTAAACTTTATTTCAGCCAAGGTAGTAAAGGTATCATCCCAAGGAACATGGCCGGAGCCGGGAGTGCCCCTGTCATTCTCGCTAATGTGTACATGACTCAATACCGGTGCTATTTTTCTTAGGGCATCTCCCAGGTTTTTTTCTTCAATATTTGCATGATGGGTATCAAACATGGCCCTAACATTCGGGTGATTTGTTTTGCTGATCAAATGAAGCAATTGCTCCATGGTATTGCACAGGTAACATTCAAAGCGATTAAGTGCTTCCGGTGTAAGTACAATTCCTGCCTGCTTGGCATGTTCTCCTGCTTGGTATAAAACCTCAGCACTTCTGCTGTATTCATCCTCATTGGGGGATCTTTGGGCAAATGTGGAGAAAGCAGAATGGAAAGGGCCACAGATAACTTTTGCACCTAAGTCATAAGAACGGTCTATGGTCCATTTCATTTTTTCTAGGGCTTTAGCCCTTATTTTAGCATCAGGGTCTATGGGGTTTTCATCAGGTCCCATCACAAATACTGTACTGCTTTCCAGTCCTAGTCCTTGGGTAAAATTGCCTATTTCTTTATAGGCTTTTTCATCCGGTGCACCTACAAAAAACTCCACCCCGTCATAGCCTATGGTTTTGAGTCTTTCGATAATTGGTTTCAATTCATCAGAAACTGCAGCGGACCAGGCCAAGACATTAAATCCAATCTTATTCATTATCTATTATTATTTTAGGCTTTAAAAATTATTCGAAATCTGTGACTTTCATACCGCGTCGGAAATTGTCAAATCCAAACATGGTGGGCGCATAATCTCCGACAATATCTACATTGGCTTTTTCAGGTATATTGTCTTCCATGTCAAGTCCCCAATAGCTTGCGTTAATGATTAATCGGCGCAAGTCCTCACTTAATAGGTCTATGGATGCCCCCAAAGTGCTTGCAAATACTTTTCCTTTTTTACCTCCCTCTATTTGGTAGGTTTTGGTCCATACCACAGGCATTAATGATTTTTTCCAGTTGATTGGTGCCTCAGCATTCATTCCAGAGGTAGATGCACCATGGATCAAAACCTCAGCATCTTCACCAATACCGTTTACTGTGTATACATCAGAAGCAGCCCAAATGTCGGTCACTCCATTTAATATAGGGTTTTTGGCAGAAACCTGAATTCCATCTAAAAGAGCTCTGGTACCTTCCACAGCATGGTGGCCGTGATGTGCTACCCATGTTTCACCCAATATCTTTTTACCAAATCCTTTCTCCCATCCGGGTACATTGCTTTGCCAGTGGTACTTGGCGTAAGGACTTTTGCTGTCCTTTCCATAATTAAAGGCATGAGTAGAAGTACGTAAAGCAATCAAAGGTTTTCCTGACTTCAGGTAATCATCAAAATGTTTCATTTGTTCATCGGGAAGTTCTCTGAATCGCAACAAGATGATAACAAGGTCTGCCTCCTGAAGATGCTCCATGCCCGGGATATTGGTTTTATAATTTGGGACTACATTTTTGTTTTCAGGATTGATAGCAAATAAAACAGTGGTATTAAAACCATGATGTTTGGAAAGGATTTTTGCCAACATAGGCAATCCTTCTTCAGATCTGTATTCATCGTCACCACTTATTAGGACTATATTTTTGCCTTTCCCGGCACCATTTTCTCCTTCGAATTGCAAAAGCAACTTGTCTTCTTGAGCCAAGGCTAAACCTGCAGTGATTAAGAAAGTGAAAACGAAGAGGCTGGCTACTTTGAGCCTACTGTTTTTAATCTGACGGATTGTTTTCATTGGTTGTAATTATTATTTCAAGTTTTATTCCGGTTTATCAGTTGCCACTATAATTAGCGAAGAAAGCTCAATCGTCTAGGCATTTATAAAAGAGGATCTATTGAAATGAGTCCTGTTTAAAATTGCATCGAATTGACTGAATTATTATAGTTCCTACCTAAAATAAATCCCTTTGGGATAATTCGGGTTTAAAGTAATAAAATTGTTTGTAACATTCCTTCATCTATTCAATTAGATCTGAGTAAAAAAGGATAAAAGGGGTAAAAGAATGATTCAATTTCTTTTTACCCCTTTTCTTTTAATTGACTGTTAAGTTATATTGGTATCTCAATAACCTTGGTTTTGGCTCAGTTTGTCGTTGTTTCTGATTTCGGCAGTAGGAATTGGGAAAAGCAATTCCCGCTCAGTTACCGTAGGACCATAGGTAAATTGATGCCCAACATAATCTTCAAATTCTCCGGAAACTACATTCCAGGCTTTTCGTAACCTTACCATGTCAAACCATGTTTTGTTTTCAAAGCACATCTCTACCCATTTTTCGCGCCATACAGCTTCTCTAAATTCTTGCTGGCTAAGGTTTTCCAGTGCGGGCAACTCCGCCCTGTCTCGAATTTTGTTAATGGCTTCATAGGTAGCATCCGTTGGTCCATTGACTTCATTCATTGCTTCAGCATAGATAAGTAATACCTCAGCAAAACGGAAGACAGGCCAATTTAAGCCACTACTGGTAGAATTTAGTTGGGCTTCTTCATCAAAATGTTTCCAGATATAATAGTCTCCCAGTTCTTTGATGGTGCTTCTGTCGGACTCCAAACTGTATTCTGTATAGAAGAATGTCTTTTCATCAGCTCTTTTGTCACCGTCTTCAAATGCATCTACAAACTCTTGATTGGAGAAGATGCCTCCGGTCTCTGCGCTATAAGCAGAAATGCCTCGATTATAAGGAATAATGGAAACCTGCCAAGAAGAAGGAATAGTAAAGGCTGCATATTGTATCATAAATATATGCTCACCTTGATTTTTATCTTCAACAGAATGAAGTTTATCATAATCAGCAAACAAATCAAAGGTACCTGATTGGATAACATCATTGGCTTTCTCTGCGGCAAGTTGGTAATACTGGTCTCCGGCTTGTAGGGGATAACCGGCCATGGTGAGGTAAACACTGGCCATTAAAGTTTTTACAGCCCCCAGTGAAACCCTGCCGCTGGTGTCTCTCCAAGGTAGACCGGCATTCTCAGCTACTTCAAGGTCTGCCACAATCTGATCATAAATGGTAGCTGTAGAAGCAGCTTCCGGATACAGTTCCGGACTGGTTAAGTCAATCGGAGAGGTTATCAACGGGATGTCACCAAAAATTCTTACCAGGTTAAAGTAATAGAATGCCCGTAGAAATCGAGCTTCTCCCAAAAGTCTTTTTTGGGTCTCACTGTCCATCTCTATTTCAGGAATTTTTTCAATCGCCAGATTCGCATTGGCTATCCCTCTGTAGTAACTGGTCCAGTATGTTTGTCCATAACCATTGTCAGAATTGTTGATCAAATTCCTTACAAATAAGCTGTTTTGTGCCTGCCCAAGTTCTGTATTGGCCAAGCCTGTGGAAAATTCAAGCATCATCCACGGACCTCCACCAAAACCTGATTGCATCACTGGTCTAAGGCTTTCGTAGATGGAATTGACTACACTGGAGGCATGTTCAGGAAGCGTGAAATAATTCTCTAAAGTGAAATTCGATTTGTCTGTCTCATCGAGGAATTCATTGCATCCCCAAGTGGTGATCATTAGCAAACTGATAAGGATCACACGACTTATTTTATTTATATTTTTTTTCATAGCATTCAAATATTCAAGTGAAACTTTTTAAAGGGCGATATTTAATCCGAGCATAAAAACCCTTGGCTTTGGGTAAGCATAAAGGTCTACACCTTGGTCAAATGGAGATCCGGAAGTGGAAACTTCAGGGTCATAGCCTTGAAACTTGGTGCTTAGGAAGAAATTTTGGACCGACACATAAGCCCTTAATCTGCTTAATTTTAGCCTTTGAATTAGGGTAGGTTCAAAGGTGTAGGCAAGGAGTAAATTTCTTCCTCGGAGGAAAGAACCATCCTGTGTCCTGTCTGAATCATTGAAGGTATTGTATCCTGCAGTCAATGGTCTCAATTGGGCAATATTTGTGTTTTGGTTGTCTGGTGTCCAGGCATTCAATACCGTTTTAAAACTATTGGCGATCCCCTGACGGTCTTCAGCGGAGTGCTTGCTTCGCCACAGTACCTTATTTCCATAATTAAACTGCAGGTCAACCATTAATTCCAGGTTTTTGTACTGGAAAGTGTTCATAAATGTGCCAAATCCTTTAGGAATTCCCTGGCCAATGATCACTCTATCGTTGTCATTAATGGCACCATCTCCATTAACGTCTTCATATTTGATGTCTCCCGGTAGTTTGAGGTACTGGGCAGCGAGGTCAGTTTCATCTGTGTCCCATGTTCCCAAATGAACAAATCCAAAGAAAGAGCCAACAGGTTCCCCTTCTCTAATGATAGTAGAGCCGGAAAATATGTCTGCTCCACCGGTGAGCTCCAAAACTTTGTTTCGGTTTATAGAGATATTAAAGTGCGTGTCCCACTTGAAATCATTGTTTACGATGTTTACAGAATTAAGGGCAAATTCAACTCCTTTGTTTTCCATGCTACCTATATTTCTAGTAACCAAGCTGTACCCACTGCTGGAGGGAACGGGGGCATTTAGTAGCATGTCTTCTGTCAGTTTTCTGTACAGGTCCAGTTCAAATGTAAGCCTGTTATTTAGCAGTCCAAGCTCCAACCCTACATCCGTTTGAAATGTTTTTTCCCACCTAAGGTCAGGGTTTGAAAGCCGGTTGACACCCAGTCCTATACTCCTTGAGTCATTGAAGATTACCGTATAGTTGCCCATTCCTGCCAAAGCCTGATAGGCGGCTATTTCAGAATTTCCGGTTACCCCATAACTGGCCCTTAATTTTAGGTTTGAAATGGTTTTATGGTCTTTAAGAAAATCTTCTTCAGAAATTCTCCATGCCAAAGCAGCTGATGGGAATACCGCGTACCTATTGGCTTCTCCAAATTTGGATGATCCATCAATTCTTCCGGTAAAGGTTACTAAATATTTTTCTTTCAGGTTGTAGTTAAACCTACCGAAATAAGAGTTTAAACCATAGGCTGAAGTACCAGAAAGTGTTTGATAAACATTGGCTCCGGCTCCCAGGTTATTAAATTTGAAATAATCATCCTGAAAATCTTGAGACCTTGCAGTACTATTGAACCGATCAACATGCTGCCAAGAAATACCCAGTAAGGCATTGATAGATTGGTTTTCATCGATGTCTTTATTGTAAGTAAGATAGTTTTCAAACTGCCAGGAGTTTAAGCGATCATTCATCACGGAAGCATCCCCTCGTTGGTTTCTTGCAATATAATTTAGGGTTCTTCCTCCATAATAGTCCACCCTTTGATTGATTATATTGCTGGCTAATACTGAGCGAAGCTCAAGCCCTTCTGCCAGGTTAAAATTAGCATAGATATTGCCTAACATGGTTTGGGTATTGACAATATATACACGGTCATTTACTACATGAAGCGGATTGTTTCCCCCTTCCATACCCGGATAATCTTCATTGCCTGCCCAGCTTCCATCGCTGTATCGAACAGGAATAATGGGAAGCGCTTCCAGTACTTGGCGCATGGCGATTATGCCTCCAGCCCCAAGCGGATCCACCTGGCTTTCTTTTTGATCTGTATAGCTCAAGCTTCCTCCTACTTTTAACCATGGCTTTATCTGGCTGTCAAACACAAATCTGCCTGCATATCGCTTTAGGTAGGATTCTCGCATCAATCCTTCTTCATTTCTGTGATTGACATAGATTCCATAACTGTCTTTTTCATTGCCACCCGTAAGTCCTAATTGATGATTTTGAGTAATCGCTTTACGGAAAGATTCATCCTGCCAGTCTGTGTCATGTAGGGGATTTCCATTCGCATCAAACAATAAGGGATTGGTTCTTTTTAACTTTGGATCGGTATAAATGCCATTGGCCCAACCTGTGGGATCGTATTTTTGTGCATTTTGATAGGCGATATCTTCCACCATAAGAAATTCTTCTGCATTGAGTAAAGGGATTTTCTTTGGCAATACACCCACACTTACATCAGTGTCAAAGGTGATCATTCCTCCTTTGTTGCTGCCTCTTTTTGTGGTTACCAAAATCACTCCATTTGCTCCCCTTGCACCATAAATGGCAGTAGCCGAGGCATCCTTTAGTACCTCTACTGAAGCAATATCATTGGGGTTGATATAATCAATGGGGGTGCTACCGTTTGCTAGGCCGGCTGCATGGATAATGACTCCGTCAATTACATACAAAGGATCATTGGCGATACTTACAGAAGTGTTTCCTCTGATTCTGATATTGGCACGTCCTCCGGGTCTCCCGGAATTTACGGATACATTAACACCCTGAATTCTCCCCGAGAGCGCTTGGGTTAAAGAGGCTGAAGGCCTTTCTTGAAGGGTTTCGCTACTAACCGAGCCTACGGCACCTGTTAGATCTGATTTTTTTTGGGTCCCATATCCTACAACGACCACCTCAGATAAGTCTGAAAACGAATAATTGAGTAAAATCTCTATATTATTCATTCCTTCTTCAATGGTCACTTCCTTGTTTTCATAGCCAATAAAGCTAGCGACCAGGGTTTCACCATTGTTGACTTCCAGACTAAATTTACCATCAATGTCGGTGACAGTGCCTCGGTTTGTTCCTTGAACCAAGATGGATACTCCCGGGATCAATTCTTGGTCTTCCTGAGATTTTACCAGGCCATTAATTGTTCTATTCCCTTGGGCCAATGAAGGACCGGATAGTAAGAAAAGAGAGAGAACAAAAGCCAGTATCTGGAATTTGTTTGATTTAATAAAATTTCTTTTCATAATTTTTGGGTTTAGTTGATAATAATAAAGCAATATAAAATGGTTACTTTTTTATAAAATTGATTAAAAAAGTAAATAAAGCCATCCTGTTCTGTCCTGTTTTATTTATTTAAATCAAAATATGATTAAATAAATAAAAAACATCTAAATAATCGTAATATAGTTTTATTTTAAGTTAATGTGGAATAATCTGTTTGGATACCCGTGTTAAGTTTAATTGAATGTTATATAGACTTAAGTCCAGTTTACTTTATGGTTTGGCTGTTGGTAATCAGGTCGTTGGGTAAAATCAGACCGATTAAAGTAGGGCTAGGTGCTTAGGGGTAATGATTTTTTTTGATTAATGGGAATGAAAGGCAATTACCATTGGTACTTGTGACTTACCCACTATTTTTTTTGATAAGGCAAAAAATATTTTAATCTAGTTTAGAAGTTATTACCTTAGATTAAATTTTATTATTGTAGTTATGCGTTTTTGGAACCTTACAGCTTGGGTATTATTACCACTTCTTTTGTTGTTTTATTCATGTCAATCAGTTGCTCAAATGACGAAAAAGGAAGAGGTATATCTTTTTTCTTATTTCACAGGTAATGGGGAGGATGGGTTGCACCTGGCTTATTCTACAGATGGTTATACTTATAAAGCATTGAATGATGGTGCTTCTTTGCTTAGACCTACTGTCGGTGGAGATAAACTTATGCGGGATCCATGTATTATAAGAGGTGGAGATGGATTGTTCCATATGGTTTGGACAGTTAGTTGGAAAGAGAAAGGCATAGGGTATGCTTATTCAGAAGATTTAATCAATTGGTCTGAACAACAGTTTATTCCAGTAATGGCTCATGAAGAGGGGGCTCGCAAT
>NZ_CAXBOC010000199.1:0-9011 GCF_963976465.1 uncultured Cyclobacterium sp.
CTTCCAAGGCGGTAGCTCCTTGTCCAAAATTGCTAATATTAATTTTGGTGAATTGACCACCCACAGGTACTTTCTCTGTGGTTTTATAAGCCACAAAGCTTACCTTGGTAGAATCTTCCACCAAACTAAAGTTGTTCTCAACTACAACCTCTGATTCAGTTTCGGTGCTTTTATTGGCATTGTTACAACTAAAATTAGCAAGCAATAAAAGGCTTAAGGCAATTAGTTTTAAGTTTTTCATGGTTTTTTTAAGTTAAAAATCTTACCAAATTTAAACATATTATAGGGGCAATTAAAACTAATGGCAAATCATTTTTAATATACTTTAAGCTTGATTTATTTTGATTCCTAAAAGGAAGGCCTTATCTGAACATTCCCTTAGTAAACAAAAGGATATCCTATTATGGGACCTGTTTCAGGTGGGTAATAGGGAATATTACATTCTTGGGTACTAGGATTTATTTGCTCAACCTTCTTCCAAAAAAATTTACCACAGCCATTCAGACCTTAGGCCGTTGGCTTATGCCTAATCTTGAATGAGCTACTACCCATCCCAAATTTTACAACGGCCTTTCTTTTTATTGGTCGCCATTTTTGCTCAAGTCCTGCAAAAATACTTTTACACTTTGTTCCATTTTAGTGGTGATTGTGTCCAGGTCATTAAAATTCGGATTTTTCAATACCTCCCACTCCAAAATGGAATGGGGATGGGTAGAAGCCCTGTAATGAGCCCCCAGTTCTTTTTCATCCATTAAGGCTAAATATTGCTTTTGTACCTGCTTGTTTTGTCCCGCCAGCCAAATTTCAAAACTTGCCTTTTGATGATTAAAAATAATGACCAGCTTTAATTGCTCTGCTTTTAACTCTTTGGTAGAAAGCGAAAAATAGGTGAAATCCATAGTCCCCTGATTGAAACTACCCATTTTATACTCCCGATGTTTATCTCTTAAATGCCTTCTCAGAGACTGCATAAAGTCTATTATACCTTTGTAAACCCTCACTATATCCCCGGTTTGAATTAGTTTTTGGTATTCAGAAAAACCATCGTGCATCGATTTCATCTCTATTGAAGCGTTTAATGAAATTGAATTTAATAGGCAAAACCTTATAAGCCAAAATAGTTATGCTTTTAGGCGCGGAAATCACTTCAAAATCAACCTACCTCCAGTCAAAAAGGGGCTATTCCGCATTACGCGCTACCTTAATGCTGTTTTGTCTTCGAGGATTGAAATTTTCACGGCCTAAAGGTACATTGCGAAATGGGAAAGAAATGGGATTTTGGGGTTTATTGGTTGAAATTTAAAGTTAACCTAGCATAGGTATACATAATTGGATCCACTATCCCCTAAAGATATTAATAAATTAAAATACAAATAAATACAAATATTATCATCCCACTCTTAGTTTAGCAGCGTCTTTCCATAAATAATGTGGCAAGGGTTCGCTCAATTCCCACTTCACACTCATTGGTTTTGATCCATAATAATCGTTCAGACTTCCTTCGCCAATAAAAACATACCCCATGGTATTACCATATTCATCTTTTACCTTTTCCCTTACAAATAAAAGTATCCGCCTATTGATTTCACGGTGCTTGATATAAGAAATTCCTTTAGTTGTTTCAGGACCGGCAGAATTTTGGGATTGCCAGTGAAATAAATATTCATTGATTGCATAATCTTCGTACATGGTGGTAGATGAAAAGTTTTCATCTGACTTAATTAAGTTAACAAAAAGTAACTCTGTATTTAATTCTGTATTTAGGGCCACCCCTTCCCTACTTGAAGATTTTTTTTCAAAAGTACTTAAACCGAATCCTGCTAAAATCTGATCCCTGGTATATCTAGAATGAACCTTAAGCGGCTGTTTATAAGGTAAGGAAATATTTAGCTCCTTGAAATCGATTTTATCAATCAAAAATTCTAATACTTCAATGATTTCATTCAAGAGAACTTTGTTCTTCCCTATTTCACAAATACTGTCCTTAAGAGATTTAAAACCACCTTCTTTTTGCCAAATATCATAGTGCAACATCAATAACATGAGATGCTTTTCTTTTGTCACTTCTTCAGGATTTACCTGAAAATTATTTCTCGCTAAATCGAGAATAAATTTAAAATAACTAGTGGATTTTGTTGATAACCATTTATTCCAAATAGCACTGACTATAGGTTTTTCATTTAAATCATCAAATTCTTCCACAACTCCGGCTATTTGGCAAAGCCGACTCCAGCTACCTCTCTTGTAAATAGATTGAATAGGGATATTATAAAACCCTAAAAAGTTTCTAAGATTTAACGGAAGTTTTGTTTGATGCTTGAAATTTTGAATTTTAAGTATTAGTTGTAACCTGTTTAAAGAAGTCGCTGAAGCTATATTCTTTAAAATTATTTCTTTAGCCTTCCTTTCTAAATTGACTGAACACCCTAAGGGCAAATGCGGAAAATTGTCTTCAATTTCTTTGATAACGGATGTCGAAGTTTTACCAATTAATGCTCGAAACTTATTCTCAAAATTGTACTCTGGCCTGGAATTTCCAACAAAATCTAAAACTGTTAAACATTCCTTATCATTTGATAGGCGTAAGCCTCTACCTAATTGTTGAAGAAATAGCGTCAAACTTTCAGTAGGTCTCAAAAACAACACTGTATCAATTTCAGGAATATCCACCCCTTCATTAAATATATCAACCACAAACAAGTAGTTAATTTCCTTATTTAAGATTTGATTTCTTAAAGAATCTCGTTGTTCGTTGTTTAAACTCGTTAAGTATGCTGCTTTTAGTCCTGCAATCAAAAACTTTTGAGCCATGAACTTCGCATGCTCTATTGACACACAAAAACCAATGGCTCTAACATTGTTTAAATCTTTTGTGTAATGCTCCAATGAATTAATTATATCCCTAACTCTTCTGTCGGAAGAAGTATAAATATTAGTCAACTCACTTACCTTATATTTTCCTTTTTCCCATCCAACATTCGATAAGTCTATATTATCTGTAATTCCAAAATATTGAAAAGGGCAAAGTAATTTTCTGTTTAAAGCCTCAGGAAGTCTTATTTCTGCAGCTATTCGGTTATGAAAATCTTCTTGAATATCCCCACCGTCCATTCGCTCCGGAGTAGCAGTTAGTCCCAAAAGTACTTTGGGATTAAAATAGTTGATTATCCCTCTGTAGGTATTTGCAGTGAGGTGATGACATTCGTCTATTACAATATAGTCATAATAGTCAGGAGATAAATTAATTGAATCTAAGCTATTATTGATAGTTTGAATTGATGCAAAAACGTGTTCAAAACTATTAGGAACCTGACCACCAACCCATAACTCGCCAAAATTATTATCCCTAAGTATTCCTCTATAGGTTGAAAGTGATTGAGATAATATCTCAACTCTATGAGCTAAAAACAAAAGTTTACTTGACTTTTTTTCTGTTTTAAATTGCTTATAATCAAATGCTGAAACCACCGTTTTCCCTGTTCCGGTAGCTGCAACTACTAGATTTCTATAACGACCATGAACCGACCTTTCAACTTCAAGTTTTTCTAATATCTCAGACTGAAAAGGGTAAGGTTTAACATCAAAAAACGAAATATTTATGTTGGTATTTTGAGAATTTTTACCCTGGCTTAAATTTAAAATAAGTTTTTCCTTCCCCGACTCACCATCAAACAATTCAAAATCTTCACTTTGCCAATAAGAATCAAATGTCTTTTGAAACTTATCAATTATATGACTAACCTCTTTTGTTGTGACTTTAATATTCCACTCTAAACCATCAGTAAGAGCGGATCGTGAAAAATTAGAAGATCCGATGTATCCTGTATGAAAGCTCGTATTTCTGTAAAACAAGTAGGCTTTGGCATGTAACCTTTCATTTCCAGTATTATAGGAAATTTTTACTTGGGTATTTTCTAATTTTGACAATAATTGAATTGCCTTATAATCTGAGGCACCCATATATGTCGTTGTAATCACTCTCAATTGACCTCCTCTTTGGGTAAATTCTTTTAATTCTTTTTCAAGAATTATTATCCCTTTAAATTTTATGAAGGAAACCAATAGATCAATTCTATCAGATGATAAGATTTCTTTTTTCAATTCACTTTCTAGTGACAACCCAGTATTCCCTCCTGTAAAAAGTTCGCTATGAATTAATCGAGTATAAGGTGTAATTTCCTTTAGACGTAAATTAAGGTCAGAAAAATGAAAGTCTACTTTTGAAAATACTGCTTTCAAAATCTTACCTTCTACTTCAATCAGATCTTTAACAAATTCCTCTTCCTTGAGCTCTTCTTTCAAGAAAAGGATAATTTTATTGGCTATCTTAATTTGTATTTCTAACTTGCTTTCCCCGTCTTTTTCACTCTTTACAAAATCAAGGGCACTTTTAATGGTTCGAGAGATATGTTGTGCCAGTAAACTTGAAGCTTCTCCTTTATCAATATTTGTTTTGTTGATATAAAAGTCACCATTATCTAACTCATTTATTTTTTGAGTAACTAACTGAGTTACTAACTCCTCGTAAATACCCTGATTCATAAGACCTTATACTTTTTCATAAAACAATTAATAAGGATTTGAAATAAAAACAACTACTTTTTCACATCCCCAAAGGGGGGAGTAAAGTAAATTTGAATTTAAAAAATTCATTTGTAATCATTATAACCACTGAAAATAACTACGACAAACTCTTTTGTCATTCAGTCATTTCATTACCCCCTACCCCAAAAACTCCCCAATATGCCATAAAATCCCTGAAGGGTCATGTAGAAAATATTCGCTGCCCCAATCATTGGTGACGATTTCGGATAAACGGACGCCTTTATATTTTTGGGGGAGGTTTAAAGCTTTTGTTTTTTCCAAATGCTTGGCCAAATCCTCCACTTCCATAAAAATCATGGTATTGTCTACCCAGTCTTGGACATAGGCATCCTGCAGGTAGAAGCCAAAAGTACCGGACTTGAAATAAGACATTTTCTCGGAAAGCACCAGCTCCTCAAATCCAAAGTCCTGATAAAATTGCCGGGAAATGGTATAATCCTTAGCCCCAATAAATGGCCGAATTGACTTGATTGTATGTTCCATAAATTATGCTTATTAATCCAAGAAAGAATTAATGAAGATAATTATTATAATATGAAATAGCTTAAAAAAAACCAAATGGGTCAATTCCATTTGGTTTTTTCGGTATAGATGGAGTGTAATTTCCTGATGAGCGTTTTTCTTCTTAAGCTTTAACATTCACTTTAAAGAGATATTCAACAAGCAGTTTATTAGCTTAACTTACGCTCATCAATTGTCTGTACCATTCGGTCTCAACTTTCGAATCAGCCAAGCAACAACCTATACCTCCTTATGCGTCAACTCCCATAGCTCCACTACTTCCTCTTCACGCCAGTTCTGGTTTCGCTTTGTTTTCTTTGAGGCTGGTTTCACGGATTTTTTAAAGCATCTTACCAACTGAAAACGACCGCCTTCAGCCAGCTCTTTTTCTATGGGATGTTCTTTGGTCAGCTCCGTGATTTGAGCCAGGTTAGAAAATAAAAGCAGCAGTTTACCATAAGGCAGCAAGTGTTTCTTCGCCTCTAAAAAAAATTCAGGGAATAGTTTTTCATTGTAATAGATGCCTGTATCCAGGTTTTTCACAACATTGGAGGAAGGTAGCCATGGAGGATTAAAAACGATCAGCTCAGTTTGTTTATCCCATTTTCCAAAAAGGTGTCCTTGATCCAATTCTATTTTTCTTGACAATTTGGTGTCTCCCATATAGGCTTTTAGCCCCAGGATCGCATTCGGGTTCGTGTCGGTTCCAAAAACTTTTTGGAAACCACACTGTACCATTTGTAAGGAGAGAATACCACTTCCCACACCAATGTCTATGGCTGTTTTTTTAGGCCCTGTGTATCGTTTTAGCCACTGGTCAAACTGTGCCAAATGATCAAAACGTGTAGGGAAATAGGTGCCATAATAAGGGTGCAATTTATTCCTTAGTACAGGAATGGAAATCCCATTTTTGTACCATTCCCAAGAACTGTTTAGTCCCTGCACTTGAGGAAAAGTCAACAAGAAATCACTATTGTCGGGGTACAATTCTTTCAACCAGCCTATAAAAGGGGCTTTTTTGAGTGCCAGTTTGTTGGCAGCAATTTCTATCAAAACAAGGCTGGAAAGCTTCTGGTAAGCAGAACGGTACTCGCACTGGTCTTGAAATGACTTTTGAGTGAATCTTTTTTGTAAGTGGGTTTTCAGGGCTTTTAGCAGCATTAGCCCATTGCTATAGCGCCCACTAATCAACACCGGATTACCAGCCTCTAATAATTGAATAGTAAGCAAAACATCTGTCTCTTCATTAAATTTGGCACATGCCCTTGCAAAGACAAAGGGTTCGGGTTTATTAGGATGAATTGCTTTAATCATATTTTTTGTTCTTTTACGTATAGGCTTATTTAATAGTGGTTAAATTTTTAAGGCTCGCGGAAAATTATGATTCTCCTATGGTTATTCTAGAGTCGGATCAATTATATGTGGATAGGAAAATTGGCGGTTCTGAAACCTAAGAATGTGCTCTTTTACAATAATTCCTTTGTCTATATTGATGGCATTTTTTATGGTGCTACTCCTATCCCAATTTTCTCTACCTTCCACCACAATGGGTAAATGAACAATTAAAGCAGCTGAAATAGATCTTGAAGCACTTTCCCAAAAATAACTAGGGGTATGGTCAACAGCATAATAATCTATGCCATCAATACTGATCATCGGATCTTTAAAAGTGGTGGGCTTTGCAAAATAAAACCCCATACCCTCATCACAACTGACATCAATAAATAGTGAACCCGGGTTGAGCATTGATTTTTCCTCTTCCAGCACATAATTAATGGGATCATCAGTATCCTGATAAGTTCCATTAATTATAATTTCGGAGGCATTAATTAATTCAATTAAAGGCCTTTCTTTGCCATCATGTTCCACCACAATTAATCTTGCCTCCCCTTCTTCCCCTTTTCTCAAGCGAGTATAATGTACATCCAATACTTCCTCTCTTACTTCATGATCGGGCCTTTGGATACAAATGGTAATGTCTCGGAATCCATGGGCCTTTAAGGCATATATGGCTCCTCTACTTACCGCCCCAAAGCTCAAAATAATTACCTTTCTCTGGTTACCATAGTGCCCATCTATGCCTTTCAGCTGCAAGGCATGAATCACTGCACAATAACCAGCCATCTCATTATTTTTATAAAATGTATGCCTTCCTATTTGCCCGCTTGGACTCCACACATACATGTCTTCAAAAGCAATTAGAGTCAGCTTTTTATCTATAGCAGTTTGAGTAACCTGTTTTTGTTGTGCACAATGGGGGTACCCCCAAAGTAGACCACCTGTTTTGAGCTCCTCGAGGTCTGCAAGTATTGGTTTTGCAATAATGACAGACCCTATATCTGAAAGTAATTCACTTCTAGTAGCAATACCACCTGAAAGTGCAGCAATCTCCTGATCAGATTTATTGAATGGTAATCCATAACCTTTCTCAAATACAAGTTGTCTCCGAGTTTTTTGTGGAAGTCTTACTAAATGTTCCGGATGAATTGGTACACGTCTTTCATCTTCTTTTTTTGAAGTTCCTATTACTCCTATTTTTAATAGCGCCATATAATTTTTAAGCTTATTAGCGAACTGCAAGGCAATGACAGGTGCAAAACGCTGGATTTAAATTACTCCTCAATCGTAATTCTAGCTTCCAGGCATTAAGTTGGCTTCTAGTGTTAAGTAAAAAAAGGCAAACTATAGGCCTCATAACCTATACTGCGGTGTCATCCTAAGGTATCCCACCTCCTATCAATGGGATTAGAAACTGAAAAAAGTATAATATCAGCCCTCCAGTATAAAATTGGGAAAGGTAGGTAAATGACTTAAGATCAATATTACTTGGTCAAAGGTACTTTAATTAAATTCATTACTGCGTTAATCTAAATTTATTAAAAAAGAAATGCCAATTAATTTAAAAAGCCCAATGGATTGCTCCATCGGGCTTTTTTATACTCTGCTTGCTTTAGTCTAAATTTAAACAGCATGAATTAGGTGGATTCCTGTATTACTCCACAGGCTACCCTTGAACCGGCATCACCTGAAGGTTGGGAAGTGAAATCATCGGCCTCAGCGTGTATAATCACCGCCTTGTTTAGGATATCTGAATCCTGTCCATCACCGATAGACCATCCGTCTACCACCATCACTAGCGATCCCAGTCCATCTTCACCAACGGTCAAATTATTTATATCACCGGCATGAAATTCACCTTCACCTCTTTTGCCGTGTTCTTCCCCCTCAGGGTTCCAATGTCCCCCGGCTGAAGTAGCATCTGCTGCACTGCAATCTCCGTTTTCATGCAGGTGAACCGCATGCTTTCCAGTTGACAAATTATTTACTGACAATACCAACTTGACCTTTCCTTCAGCTGTTTGGTTAAAGGTGGCCGTTCCTGAAACCTCACTACCATTTGCCCCTGAGAGCACAGCCATGGCTGACTGCTCGGCAGTATCGGTTTCGCTTTCCATATTGTCCATCTGATTTTCTGTAATTTCTATTCTATCGGTAGCACTTTCCTCGGAATTATTGGCTCCGGGTCCACAGGCAACTGCCAAAGATAAGGCCCCGATAAAGAGAAAATAATTAAGTGTCTTCATAATCATAGTAGTTTATTTCAATACAAACTACTATCAAGGAAAAACTATGCCAAAAATCGATATTTTCAAATATTTTATAACAATAAGCAGATACAATAAAACTAATACCGGATCACATCCAGGGGAAAATCCCCTCTATAATCCATACAAGGGGACTTGGGGGAAATTTGCAGCTTTCATTTGGCCCTTAAAAAGCTCGGCTGCGCCAGTCCCAAGAGCAATCAAATGGCTTTGCCCACCTTGGCCAAGGTTTTTTGGTCAAAACGACCTTCCAGCTCAATGACCATAAATTGCTTGTCATTGTCTGACCTGATCATCAAT
>NZ_CAXBOC010000200.1:0-9007 GCF_963976465.1 uncultured Cyclobacterium sp.
ATAAATTCCATCCTTCCCCATTTTGTCATAGGGCAAAAGAGCAGTTTCTGCCCGACTAACTTTACCAACCAGGATTTCATTCATCCCGGGTAATCCTAAGTCTCGCTTTACCGGTAAGTTTGCGCCGGAAATTTCAAACAAATAGTGTTGCAGTACCTTGGCTCCCTTAATTTCCTCTAGGGTAGGTTGTACTGGAATAATGATGGTAAAATCAGATTTTCGGTTTTTGACCAAGGTTAGTTCTTGCGCCAAGCCGGTGGTGAAGAATGAAATTGCTAATAAGAGTCCAATCAATGTTTTCATAGGAAATTTGGGGCTACTGACAGAATAGAATACAATGAAATATACAACAGAGGAAGGAAAAAAGAGAAATTTACTTAAAAAAATAAAAAGCAGACCTAAAAGAACAGGCACAATACTTGATTCTAACTTGTTAAGTTAAACCTAAAAGCACATAATTCATGTACAAACCGATATTGATTCCACTTGTTTCCCTCCTATTTTTTATTGCTATTCCGCTTAAAGCTCAAATCACGATTGATGCGGAAACAGGGCTGGCATTTCCGGGTTATAATGATGTGTGCATACCCAATAATTCCGGGACTTTGTTCAGTTTTGAAGATGATTTTGAGGCTGAAGGGCCGGTTATTCCTTTTCGGGTAAGACTTGGGTATACCTTTAAAGAGAAAAACCATATTTATGCATTGTATGCCCCGCTAGGAATAAATTACAATGGCACAGCAAACAAAGACATCAACTTTCAATCCAGTGTTTTCACCCAAGGGGAAGCTTTGGATGGCTATTACAAATTCAACAGTTACAGACTGACTTATCGCCGAGACATTATCTCTTCAGGAAACTGGCTTGTAGGAATAGGCTTCACCGCCAAGATCAGGGATGCTCAGGTCCGGTTGGCCAATGAACAAGGGCTGGAGGACAAAAAGGATGATTTGGGTTTTGTTCCACTTTTGCACTTATATACTGCCTATGACTTGGGTAATGACCACCTAATTTATTTTGAAGGGGATGGTCTCGCAGGAGGCCCGGGAAGGGCTTTCGATTTATTCTTAGGCACCAAACTCCCTATCACAGATCATTTGGCCCTAAAAGCCGGCTACCGATATTTGGAAGGGGGAGCAGATGTAGATGAAGTCTACAATTTCACTTTGGTCCAGTTTGCAGTGGCAGGTTTGATTATTCAGTTATAATCTTATTGAAAAATCCTTTCATTCAACTTCACCGGCTTGTTGGGTTTGTTTTTCATACAAGGCAGCATAGGTCCCTTTGGCAGCCATTAAATCTACATGTTTTCCTTGTTCTACAATCTCACCATCATCCAACACCAGAATTTGATCGGCAAGCTTTGCTGAGGACACCCGATGGGAAATGATAATGGAAGTTCTATTTTTCATTATCTTTTCCAAAGCATTTAAAATAGCGTTTTCTGTTTTGGTGTCAACCGCAGAAAGGCAATCATCCAGCAATAATATTTTAGGGGATTTCACAATGGCTCTGGCAATGGAAACCCTTTGTTTCTGCCCACCCGACAAAGTGATGCCTCTCTCGCCAAGTCGTGTGTCGAAGCCTTGAGGGAACTCGATGATGTTTTCATAAACATCCGCATCTTTTGCCGCCTGTTCGATTTGCTCCATATCTAGTGATTTGCCCAGACCAAAACCAATATTGTTAGATATAGAGTCACTAAATAAAAACACATCCTGAGGCACATAACCTATTTGTTCTCTCAAGCAAGCAATATCATAGCGCTTAATATTCAAGCCATCTAAAAGAATTTCTCCTTCATCTGCATCATACAAGCGCATCAGGAGATTGGCCACGGTGGATTTTCCTGAGCCTGTTGTCCCTATAATGGCCAATGATTTTCCAGCCTTAATCTCAAAACTTATATGATTTAATGCTTTAATGCCCGAATCCGGATAAACAAATGTGAGCTTTTCTACTTTTATATGTCCTTCTACATCCTTTACTAAATTCTCGGTACTTAAAACATCATTTTTCTCATCAAGAAATTCATTGATTCTTGTCTGGGAAGCGGCTGCCCTTTGCACGATACTTGTTACCCAACCCAAAGAGGTCACCGGCCAAGTTAGCATATTGACATATAGAATAAACTCTGCTATTACGCCATAACCTATAGCCCCTTCAATTACTTGAATCCCTCCAACATACACGGTTATTATGGTACTCAGCCCTATCAATGCCATGATTAACGGAAAGAAAAGAGATTGAACTTTGGTGAGGGAAATGGATTTGGTTTTATAATCTTCACTGGCTTTTTGGAATTGATTGGCACTATCCTTTTCCCTCACAAATGATTTAATCACCCGAATGCCAGAAAAAGCTTCCTGTACAAAAGTGCTCAACCCAGACATGCTCCGTTGAATCTTTTCCGAACGCTTATTGATCATATTATTGACCAAATAAATACTGATTGACAATACTGGCAATGGCAAAAGGGAATAGAGGGTCAGTGGTACATTAACTGTGAGCATATAACCAATTACCATGGGAAACAACACAATCAAATTGATCCCATACATCAAGGCGGGGCCTAGATACATGCGCACTTTTGAAACATCTTCTGTGATTCTTGCCATCAAATCCCCCGTGCTATTTTGTCTAAAAAAACTTAGGGGTAGGGATTGATAATGGGCATAAATCTCATTCTTCATATCATATTCTATCAACCGAGACATCGCTATGATGGTTTGGCGGATCAAAAAAAGGAATAGGCCTCGAAGAAGCGCCATGGCCAAAATAAGGATACCGAAAATAAAAATGTACATTAAAAACTCAGACCTTGCCAGCTCTCGTACAACTCCCCCCTCATCATATAACTGATAATAGCTAAAGCTTTCCACCACGTAATCGATGGCAATCCCCACTAATCTCGCAGGAATTATTACAAAAAAGTTTGAAATAAATGTAAATACGATACCTAATAAGAGGTATAGCTTGTATTTGAATAGATACTTATTTAATCTCCAAAGGGGCTTCACAAAATAAAAGACTTTTTAAACCACAATATCTTTTACAATATTATGTTATATTGCAAATGAAAGGCAGGTGAAATACATAAAATTTTGTACACACTTGTTTTTTAACTGAACTCAAATATAACATATTATAAACATCAAAGTTCAATGGAGGCTACCAAAACAGAGGAAAAACCCAAGATAAATGAAATCTATGCTCAGATAGAGGAAATGGAGCATGAGCAGTTGGTCATATGCTATGACAAGCCAACCGGACTCAAGGCCCTAATAGCCATTCACAACACAGTACTAGGTCCATCTTTGGGCGGAACCAGAATGTGGCATTATACCAATGAAGCAGATGCGATAAAAGATGTATTAAGGCTTTCTCGGGGAATGACCTTTAAGGCATCCATTTCCGGATTAAATATAGGCGGAGGAAAAGCAGTTTTAATAGGAGATCCCTCCCAGAAATCGGAAGCTTATTTGAGGCGATTTGGCCGATTTATTGAAAGTTTAGGTGGTCGCTATACCACTGCAGAAGATATGAACACCCACACGGCAGACATGGAATACATTGCCATGGAAACAAAACATGTGACGGGCTTGCCTGAAAGTAAAGGTGGCGGAGGCGACCCATCTCCTGTCACTGCCTATGGCACCTACCTCGGAATGAAGGCTGCCGCCAAACAAGCCTATGGGAATGATTCTCTTGAAGGTAAAAAAATATTAATCCAAGCTGCCGGTCAAGTAGGCAAGCATTTGGCGGAACATCTGAGTAAAGAAAATGCAGTTTTGATGGTCGCCGATATCAACACAGAAAAGGCGGCAAAGGTGGCAGCTACAACCAAGGCAAAAGTGGTGAAAGCCGCTGCTATTCATGAAATCCCTATGGACATATTTGCCCCTTGTGCCATGGGAGGTCAACTGAATGATACAAGCATCCCCCAATTCACCTGCGATATAGTGGCAGGCGCAGCCAATAATCAGTTGGAAAATGAGCAAAGACACGGGCAAATGCTTTTGGATCAGGGTATACTCTATGCACCGGATTTTCTGATCAATGCCGGTGGATTGATGAATGTTTACCAAGAGTATCGAGGCAATTACTCAAAGGCCTTGGCCTTGGAAAAAGCAGAAAAGATATATGGAACCTGTTTAGAGGTATTCAATCTTGCTACTTCCAGAGGAATTTCTCCGCATGAAGCAGCTCTCCAAAAAGCAGTAAAAAGAATACAGGATATCGGGCAATTAAAAATGTCATGGTAAGCACATTCTTTTTTACTGCATGAAAGATCAAATATTTGTCCTTTGCAGGTACATTTACTAATTTGCAGGAAAATTAGTTTTGGCGAGGAATGGATGCTTCTGTCCTTCCTGTCAATAAACACTTATCACGTTCTTTAATTTCAGTTAATGTTAAATAGGAGAATCCTCAGAGTAAAAGCATTTCAGACGTTATATGCTTTTCAACAGTGTAAGCATTCCAATGCAAATTTGGCACAAGACTTCATAAAAGAAGCTTTTTTGCCCGACCTTAATTCTATGGAAGTTCAAGACAGGGCTTTGCTTAAAAAGGAAGCTGGCCGATGTATTGAAGTTTTTACCAAAAACATAGATAAGGTTCAATTATCATTGGACAAAAGTGACAATGAAAAGGTAAAAGAAACAGCAGTGAAAGCCATTAGCTTTTATAATAAGAGCAACAAAAAAGATCAAGAGTTCTTGAGAACCAATATGTTGGCAGCTGTAGAAAATATTCCTGCATTGTATTTATTTGCCATTAGCATGTTGGTCGGTTTTGGGGAACATGTTAGGAAAGAGAAGGTCAAAAAGAGAAAATTTGAAGAGCAACCTGTAGTTCAGCAAGATTCTGCCTACAATCTTGGTTCCAATAAAGTATTGGGAATAATCGAGCAAAATCATTCATTCAAGAAGGAATGTCTTAGATTTGAAGTAGATATCGAGGAATTGGAGTTAGAAATCAAGGAATGGTATAGAGAACTGGTGAAGCCGCATGAAGACTACCAAAAATACATGACCATAGAAAATCCAAGCATCGAGGATGACAAAGAGATTTTACTGACTATACTAAAAAAGATTATTTTTAAAAAAGAGGCAATATTAAGCTTCTTTCAGGACAAGGACTTGAATTGGACTGAAAACAAATCCATTGTGAGAAGTTTGTCTTCCAAAGTATTGAAGACCATTACGGGCACTGAGGATGAGTCCGAGGAAATTCTTCCTGAATTGGCATTAAACTGGGAAGAAGATAAAGAATTCTTTCAAGAAATATTTAACCTCACGGTAGCTTCAGAGAAGGAGTACAGTGAGTTAATTGCCACTACAACCAAAAACTGGGATGTAGAGCGAATTGCTTTAACAGATAGAGTAATACTAATAATGGCTTTATCAGAAATGGTGAATTTCTCAAGTATCCCGACTAAGGTATCCATTAATGAGTACATAGATATTTCTAAAACCTATAGTACTCCTAAAAGTAAACAGTTTGTAAATGGACTTTTGGATACTTTATCAAAAGAATTAACCGAAAGCGGAAAAATACGTAAGAGTGGTAGAGGTCTCATAGATAATAAATAAAATATAAAATGGGTAAAAAAAGTAATTCAATATTCGCATTTGCTCTAGGAGCAGGATTGGGTGCTACGCTAGGGGTGCTTTTTGCCCCTGATGCAGGAAATAATACGCGAGATAAATTATCCTACAGGTTAGCAAAATATCGCAATGAACTGGAAGACCTAATCAATGAGATGGTAGATGAAAAACACCTGCCAGATAATATTGCTAGATCTGAAGGAGATAAAGTCATTACGGAAGCAAAATCCAAAGCAGAGAATTTGCTTAACGACGTCAATAAACTTATTGATCAAATCAACAACGACAACAATAAAAATTAAAACAGTCTATTTATGAAGTATTCTAATCTTTCAGTGTGGCTATTGGGCCTCACACTGATAATGGCGGGAGCCTGTAGTGAAAAAGGAAGCGGGAACGATGATAAAATACAGGAACTGGAGCAAAAGATTTCTCAGCTTGAACAAAATCAGGTGGTCACTCCTTCTACTGCCCAAAATGTACAGCCTGCAGACCCTGCCACTGTAGGAGCCTTTGGTTTTGAAGAAGAAATCTTTGATTTTGGCACCATTGACGAGGGAAAAGTAGTTGAGCACGTTTTCAAGTTTAAAAATGAAGGGCAAGTGCCTTTGATTATTTCCAATATTCAGGCTTCTTGCGGCTGTACTAGTCCTGAATGGTCAAAAGAGCCCGTTAAACCGGGTGATGAAGGTTTTATTAAAGTTGTATTTAACTCCAGAGGAAAATCCGGTGTTCAAAGTCCAACAGTTACAATTCAAGCCAACACTTCTCCAAGTGTAACAAGATTAAGGCTAAAAGGAACAGTTAATAGATCAACAGGAACATCCACCACACCTAGTGCAGGTCCAGTAAAAAGATAAAAATGTATAATTCAATATTACTTCAAGTAGACGGTGCTGCAGGTAGTGGCATCATGGGTCAGGTATTTCTTTTTGGCAGTATCATTCTAATCATGTACTTCTTCATGATCAGACCTCAACAAAAAAAGCAAAAAGAAACCACCAAATTTATCTCTGAAATTAAAAAGGGAGAACAGGTAGTTACCGTAGGTGGAATCCATGGTAAAGTATATGCCGTGGAGGGAGACATTGTAACAATCGACCTCGACAAAGGAATGAAAATACGAGTGGAGAAATCCGCCTTGTCTCTTGATTACACAAAAAAATTATCCAGTGAAAAATAATTTTCTGTACACTTGAGTACACTTAGTAACTATTTCCGGAAATTTAGACCAGATAAAACTTCCAATTTGAAGGTGGTAGTATTGTGCGTTGTCACTGCTACCACCTTTTGGTTACTCAATGCTTTAAATAAAGACAATTATACCACCATAGTTAACCAGCCTATATCCATTGATTATGATGAGGAGGAATACATGGCGGTGAAACCTTTACCACAGGTAATTAAAATAGAGATCAACGGAAATGGTTGGGATCTTTTAAAAAAACACTTAAACATAAGCCAGAACCCGCTGGAAATCACCCTTGACGACCCCTCCCACCAACCTTATCTAGTAACAGAGCAAATCAGTCAGCAAATGGCTGAACATATTTCAGCCACCAATTTGGTGCGAATTACCCAAGACACTTTATTTTTTAATATTGATAAGATCGTATCTAAGAAAATTAAAATAATTCCTGATACATTGCCCAATACCCTTGCCGAAAATTATGATTATGCCTCCCCAATTTTGGTAGACCCTGAATTTGTAACAGTGAAAGGGCCAATTTCTGTCATCGAACAATTTGATGGCAAACTAATGGTGCAACTGGGAGAAAACAATATCAAGAACCATTATTCCAAATTATTGCCTCTGGAACTGGACAAAACCAAAAGGAACTTTTTACAATTAGAAGAGGAAACCGTACAAATAAGCTTTCAGGTAGTCGCTTTTATCGAGAAAAAGTTAGAATTAAGCATTGATCAATTGTATTTCCCCAACAATGTAAGTACCAATAGTGCGACAAACAATGTGAGTGTTCAACTATTGGTGGACGAAAGAAAACAGGGTGAGTTGGAATCGCTAAACCTTAAAGCAATATTAAATTACAACAATAGAAATAGGGAAGACAGCTCCATCGCTGTGACTTTGAATGTAAATCCCGCTTATATCCGGGAGGTATCTTTCACACCAAGCAGTTTTGATTTGATCTATGAATAAGAAAAAACCTTTGCTTGTTGGGATTAGTGGAGGAATAGGTGCAGGAAAAACTTTGATTTCAAAAATATTTTCCCTCCTTGACCTTCCAGTTTACAATGCTGATGAGCGGGCCAAATGGCTTATGATTTATCACCAAACCTTGAAAAAAAATATATCGAAGGAGTTTGGCGAGGAATCCTATGACAAAGATGGAGGGCTGAATCGTTCCTACTTGGCAAATATCATTTTCTCTGACCCCGAAAAAACCTCACGAATAAATGAACTGGTTCACCCTGTAGTTGGAGAAGACTTTAAACGATGGGCAGATAGCCAGCACACAGCTTATGTATTAAAGGAAGCGGCTTTATTGTTCGAAACAGGTTCTTATAAATCGCTGGATGCTACAATTCATGTTACTGCTTCGGAATCTATTCGAATAGAAAGGGTCAAGTCCAGAGATCCCCAGCGTAGCACAACACAAATCCGACAAATAATTCAGAAACAATTTACTGACAAAGAAAAAAATAAACTGGCAGATTTTTTAATTACCAATGATGAATCCACCTTGGTAATCCCTCAAATAATAAAAATCCATGAGCATTTGCTTAGCAGGGCCAATTAAATTTCACTCAGGCTGATTTGATCCAGGTAGAATTTCATTCGAGAATGCCTGTGATTTAAAAAATCTATTTTATCAATTCGATCCTGCTTATGGTTATAAAAAACCTCAACATATTCATTACCCAATAAGTACAAGTTTACTTTATGGGTATAGTACCGAATGGCCACCACAAAGGTGCCTTCTGTGTACAGCTTTTGTGTTTTCTTTTGGATACTCAGCCTGTTAAAGTCCTCTTTACTCATCAAATGCTTTGTTAAAGTGATTATATTAGGCTTTTGGGTAAAATGCAATTCAATTAGGGGTGACCACTGTTTTCTGATGAATAAAATTAAAAAATTTAATCAAAAATTGCATCCTTAGAGCAAAGTAATTTGATTGAATTAAACTAACTTAACATTTTTAAACTCAAATAGTGCTACAGGTTTTCCTGCTTCATTAAGCCTGGTTTGATCCGCTCCTTAAAAAAAATCGAATGAACTCTGGCAGATTAAAAAAGAAACTGAAAACGAAAAGGATACTATTGCTAGGTTTAGGGAATTTGGAAACAGCAAAATAAATTAGGTTTTAACAGTAATAGGGTAATAGCGCTTGTCATCTTTCCCTATAGCATAGAGGCGATAGACAATAGGCTTT
>NZ_CAXBOC010000201.1:0-8962 GCF_963976465.1 uncultured Cyclobacterium sp.
GTGGAAAAGCCACCTTATCCATACAAATCCTTTATTTGATAAGTGCCTTATTCAAAGATGTTATATCAGATATTTACATGTATCGTATTATTTCTTATCTGCAATTAGAACGTAGGAATGAAGCATGTAGTGATGTGAAAAAGTTATTAATAATTGATCCTTCACTTAAGGATGAATTATTAGGTATTTGTTTTAATAATGAAGACGATACTGAAAAAACGTCTCAATATGATTTTAAAATACCAGGCAAAGTTGGTAGATTAAAGACCAATGGAAGAAAAATTAAAAAAGGGGAAGAAATTCAAATTGTAGCTTCAGGAAGTGTTGTTTTTGGGATGTTTGCAGGTAGTGCTTCCCCAAATGGTTTTACTAACGGAGCTTTTAAGAGCTATAACATCCTTGGAGGGGCTAATCATGGGGCATTACTTTTTCGTATTGGTCAAGGAGACTGGTATTTTGTAGGAACCGAAATGACTATTATTTCTAAGGATGAAGGGGACATGCAATTTTTAATTAATGATGCAGATGCCAGTAATAATTCTGGAGAGTTTAAAGTTCAGGTTCGTATTAAATAGAAATTAAATTATAGGTTTTATTCTATATTTTGAAGATGTTGGGTTGATAAAGGGTGTTAAGGTTAATGAATAGCATGTTTATGGGAGACTATTTTATAATTAAATAATTCATGACTTTTTCAGTAAGAAATTGAATCCACATAGTCTTCGTGGTTTTAGCCAAATCTTACTGTCAAGGGGTTTCCAGACTAATTTTGGGATTGGGGCAGTTTGTGCTTTTTTGATGAAAGTTGAAAACTTTTGGCATTATAGGTCTAAGTTACGCTTCATTAAACTTAGACCAGACGGGAGACCTGAAGGGTCTGAACTATAATAGCCGTGGTGGAAACCCACGGGAAGGAAGATAACGTTCTCTCTCAACACAGCCGAGGGAACAACTAATTCGTGTTACCCTAAGGCTTCGACTCCGCTCAGCCACCGGCATACGGATAATCCATGTGAAAACATATCGGTTTTATTAGGATGGAATAATCCCCAATATGATTTTTTTTTCAATAGCCCCTAGCTTTAGCTGGGGGATGGTGTGGATTTACTCGTCTTTGTGGTTTTAGCCAAATCTTACTGTTGGGGAGATTCCAGACTAATTTTGGGATTAGGGCAGTTTGTGCTTCTTTGATGAAAGTTGAAAACTTTCTGCATTATGGGTCTAAGTTACGCTTTGCTAAACTTAGACCAGATTGGATTTGGACTACCTTATAATTTACTGTAAAACATTTTTTTACATTTAAAATACAAAAAAGTTGGTTTAAAAATAATTTATTACCTAGATTTGCTACTGGTAACTATTTCAATGAAATGACAAGAAAAATCAGGTAGGGGAGTAGAAATAATTTAGTGGGGGTAAAAACTGTTTTTGCTAACACCTATTGGAATAATTTTTAACTGGCTAAAAACCTATTTTTTCTTCCAATTTAAAAAGATACCACACGATAAAACCGGAAGGTGTTTTACAAGGTAGATTCATTTTTCTACAGTTGTGAAGAGGTGAGGAAAGGAATGAGTAGCATTTAAGCAATTGTGGCACCTAGCTTCTCTGAACAGGGAGCCTTAATTTTAATAAAATAATTTTTAACAAAAATTTTAAGAGAATGAAAGTGAGATTTTATTTAGCAGCATTGATTTTTCTGTCCCTTCACCTAGAATTGTTTGCTCAAGAGAAGACGATAAATGTGGAAATTACCGATCCAACTTCAAAAGGACTATTAACGGGTACAATTGGCGTTATTGGAACGGTAGATGATGGACACTTTTTACTACGAGCTATTTCCAAAGGTTTCTCATTGTATGGAAAAGGAGTGGGTACAAAAGGTGTGTTGGTCGTGGAAAAGCTTAACCAAAAGTATGGACTTGAGAAAAGCCGAAAAATAGAAGATATTCCGATGACTGTCATGAATAAAGCAAAAGACAAAAGCTTCGAATTCTTCTACCAGGACAAGGATAAAGACATTTGGTTGTTTTATTCAGATGCGTTTAACAATAAAAATCGTTTGTTCAGGAAAAAGCTAGACCAAGAAACCTTGGCTTTTGAAGCGCCAATATTGGTTTCAGAACTGCCTATTGTTAATAAAAGACTAGACAGAAGGTCAAATTACAGTATTGTTCGCTCGGAGGATAATAGCAAGTTCGCCGTTTTCTCCTTTGTGGGCAGTAGGAGCAATGAAGGGTCTGAAGCATATGTTGAGGTGTTTGATGCTTCGATGAACTCAGAATGGCAAATGAATACCAGTATTCCTGAATACGACAAGGGTGGCCCGGATACCAAGTTATATGGCATGATAAAATCTTTAAATAGCAATGGAAATATTCGCCTTTCTAATGAAGGGGTGTTTAATATGTTGAGTAAGGTGGACATAGTAAAAGGAGGCAATGAATTTATGCACTTTATGTATTCATTCTACAGGGGCATTGATGACCCTGTGATTACATATCTTAAAAATACGGACAAGTATTTGTTAAGGATGTCTCTTATTCAGGACAATAACAAAGATGTGAGGTTGGCCGGTTATTATTCCAATGATAAGAAGCTTAAGCAAATTGATGGGCTATTTGTTCAGAGTTTAAACCCTTTTACTTTGGCAATTGACAAGCAAAAATTCATTCCCTTTTCCAATGAAAATAAAATGGATTTCTTGTACCAAAGCGAAAGCTATTTATCAGGGAAAGAAAAACGAAAAATAGAAAAAGGTAAAGAGATAGAAGTTCCGTCCAATACTTATATCAAATCCATATTTGTTAACGAAGACAATAGCATTACATTGGCCTCAGAGTACTATGAGTCCTATACGTACAATGGTAAAATTTACCATGTAAACAATGATTTTCAATTCACCAATATTTCTCAAAATGGTGAAATCAATTGGATTCAAAATTTTAATAAACAACAAAAAGATATTACTCTTAACACCAATGGGATCTATCAAATGTATGAGAGTGGTACCATATATTTTATTTACAATGAACCACTAGAAAGAGAAATCCGTGTTGGGCAAATAAATTCCAATGGAGAAGTAAGCGCTAAAACGATTTTGAAATCCAGCAAAGGTGGTGAATTGAAAAAGTTCTGGTTGGTTCCCGGAACCATATCCAAAGTAGGAGACAATACCTATTTAGGAGTAGCTGCCAAATTATTTAAGGAAAGACTGGTGAAAATTGAGATCAATTAATAGGCTATTTGGTATCGGAAAATCCCTTGCTTCTAATAAATTAATTTATACATTAAGATACCGGGGGTGAATTGCCCCCGGTAATCAATTGATTTTCCTGTTTTTTAAAAATAAGAACAGTTGAATGAATTCAAATTTTAATACCTATAAATTCACACGATTTTATTTTTAAACCTTTGAATTGGCTATATTGATAAGGATAACAAACCATTAGCAGCAGTGGCAATTGAAAGACACTTACTCAAAGGGGTATTGAACCAATACATTGAGGCCATCTTTCACCTGAAAGATTTTATACCTGACCATTCGATAGAACGGGTGGTTCCCACAGGACATGTATTTATAATTTTTGAGTTAGATGGCTTTCAAAGAAATACCTATGACAATGACACTTTAGCACCCATCGCAACATATAAGGATGTTTGGGTTTCAGGTATGCAAAAAAATCATATTTCCATTTCAGCTCACCAACATTCCGAGTTGTTTGTGATTCAATTCAAAGCATTTGGCGCCTATCCGTTTTTTCATTTTCCCATGCAAAACTTGAATGATAAAGTTATTTCCGGTAAGGAAGTGTTTGGAGAGGATATACTTGCCTTAAGAAAGGAAATATTAGAAAAAAAATCGACTGAAGAAAAGTTTCAAAGCGCAGAAATATGGTTGCTTGAAAGATTGCGAAAGGATAAAACCCCTCCTGCAGAATTATTAAAGGTTATGGAAAGATTACAGCATGAACCTGTGGTCAATTTTCCCGAAGTAATTGAGGGCTATGCAAAAACGCAAAAACACCTGATAGATCAGTTTAAAAAGTATGTGGGATTGACGCCCAAATATTATCAACGCATGCTTCGTTTCAATGTGATTTTACAGCAAATTTATCAGTCAAAAAAGATTGAATGGGCACAGGTTGCCTACCAATTTGAATACACAGATCAATCGCATTTTATCAAGGAATTCAAGCATTTTTCAGGAATCAATCCACAGAAATTTATTCAACAAGGATTTCATGATGCCACTAATTTTTTCCCTTTGGACAAGAAAGGTTAATTTTTTACTATTTCAAGGTTTCAATTTCTAGTAGTATTGTAAAGAACAAAATCACAATACACTATGGATATGGGATCAGCTTTTGCAAACATCAATTGGTTATCGGTCATAGTCGCCTCAATATCCTCCTTCTTGGTGGGAGGGATTTGGTATGGTCCATTATTTGGTAAGGCCTGGATGCGGGCATTTGGATTTACAGAATCGGACTTGAATAATAGGAATATGCCCAAGGTATTTGGCTTGTCATTATTTTTGGCCTTTGTTGCTGCCTTGAACCTGGAGTTGTTTATTGGCGTAAATGCTGATACGTCCTTCGGCTTGATGGCTGGATTCTTGGCAGTTTTGGTTGGGTGGCTACTTTATTGGGAATCTTGTATCTATTTGAAAACCGGTCCTTCAAGGCATTCTTAATCAATGCAGGTTATTGCATCGTGGCCCTTACCTTGATGGGAGGAATTTTGGGTGCCTGGTAAAATTTGGCTGTATTAATTTAGCCCAAAAATGAGGCTGTTTTTGCTTTGCGGTTTAATACCTATTGGAGAAGTAGGTTAAATAGCTTATTTTGAGTTGAATTTTATCCTGGATTAGGATTTTCATTTTCAATTAATAACAAGCCAATAACTTTATGAAAAAAATCCCTTTCCTGTTTATTATAGCCTTTTGTTTAGGCTATTCATTTTGTTCTGCTCAAAGTGAAACCACTAAGGGAGCGTCTGAACCTAGCCAAAGTGTTTTTTATATAAAAGAAGTACTAAAAGATGTCAATGGGGATTTTGACCCTTGGAATACCGAACGTTGGGCTAACTGGTACAATGATAAAGGAGAATTGATCCGTCAGTTTGATGTGGATACTTCTGTTAAATTCAAATCAAGAAATGAGCCTTGGTTAGTGAAGATTAGTGAGGCGTTTACCAATAAATCCTTGTTTACTATCGCAAAACAAGGCATAGTAATGGATGGCAATGGACTGATCATGGATGTGAGAACCGAAAGGCAAAAGCTTCCGCTTGATGAATTGTATGCTTTAAAAAAGGAGCCATGGACAGATGGAAACGAACTTCGCGGAATATTTTATAATCTTCCCCAAATAGAAGGAATCCAGCCTACGCAAATTAAGAATTTCACTTTTATGGGATGGAAGCGTGGTGTTAAAATCAATGGTACAGGCGATCAAAGGCAACATCGTTTGATTGTAGAAAACTGTGTGTTTGCCAGAAACAGGGTAGGGTTCTATACGAATGGTTACAATACACTTTTGAGGAATTGTGACCTCTTTGAGAATGGGTATGGGGCCATATATTCCGGGAGTAAGAGTCGTAGAAATCAATTTATTGGCAACTTTTTTAGGGACAATACCCTGAGTCAGCATCAACCTTCCTATGGGGATTTTATCGGAGACACTTTTTTTGACAGTGAAATAAGCAGCAATACCTTTGCAAAATCCCTTATACAAACGGAACAAAGGAGAATTGGGATTTCCATGTTTAGAAATATGGGAGAAAGCAATAATTTGCGGGAGCAAATGCCTCACCATAACATTATTCGTGACAATTATTTTGAGGGTTATTCGGTAGCCATTCATATTGGGGCACGAATGGGCAGAGACACAAGAAATGATATTACAGACGAAGGTCGTGACTATGCTTTTTATAACCTTATATCAGACAATACCATTGAAAATTCAACAATCGGAATAAAAATTAACACTGAAGGAAACACCATCAGAGGCAATGCTTTTACCAATGTAGAAGAAGAAATTGTTTTGCAATGTGTATTCTTTAAACTAGAAAATACCACGATCAATTATCAAAAAGAGGATGAAGTGAAACTCTGGTTTGTCACAGAGGACTATGCCAAGTATTCGGCTTGGTTTAGGTTTCAAGATGACCTGAATGGAAGTATTAAAAAGGAAGAGAAATTGATTACTGTGTTTTCTCAGAGGGAGGGGCCGAGTTTTTCGCAAAACCAAGATAAAAATTTCAAGCTGAACCCGAAAGTGGCCGGTTCTGAAAACCACTTGACCGATTTCCGTGTGGGAGCTCCGATTGCTACCGAGGTAGGGGAGTTTAGCTTGGATTTGCCGGGGCAAGAATATGTAGCCATTTACGATCGACCGATCTCACGCATAGGTGATAAAGATTTCTACAGTATCCTCTTTTTTGATGACAAAGGTACAGAGATCAACAGGTGTGGAAGGTCTGAGGTAAAATGGAAAGAAATTGCTACGGGATATTTTACCAAAAGTGAGGGAGAAATGGAAGTAGCCGCCATACCTGCAAAAGCAATCGATGGGAAATACCCTGTTTTTATTTTTGACAGAGGCTATAAAACACCAAAGGAAATTCGTTTCAAGGACAACGAGAAACCGGATATTACTTTTGTCTCGAACAATAAAAAAGTACTTGAAGTGAGCATACCCTAATTTGAAAAGGGCTATCCTCATAAAATGTTTAAATCGGCTTAAGGATCAGGTCGTAGGTTAAATTCAAGGAGGCCCCCAAGCTAGTTGATTGAATTCAATTAAAATAAGGCGGTGCGGAAAGCTTTTATAAAAAGGGAAAAGATTCAAGACTAGCATGATGGTGAGGTGTTAAGGTAAGATTTTCTAGGATACTCGATATAAAAGGGACACTATAATAATTATTGATGATTTGCCTGAAAGAGTAAAATGCCAATTTTTAGAATATGGTAGAGTTGGACTATTTATTTAAATTTTTTACCTGTCCTTCATTTAATCTATGTTCTTTTAAATTAGAATCAAACCTCTTATTTAAAAATCCGACTGAATTTTTATTAGGTCTCTTGCTGAAATTCTATAAGAATTTACTATTTTGTAATTGACAATGAACAGCTTAAACAATTGATTACCGGAAATGCTTTTTGATATGGGCAAATAAGTGAAATAATTCTCGTTTAACTTAAAAATCGCTTTCTAAATAAGCATATTTAGGGTTATGGTTAGTTCTATTGGGTGAATTTCCCAGTATGGTAGTTTCATAATCAGTGGCTGTTTATAAAAACATAAGGTGTGCAAAAGTGTTATCAAAGAGATAAATAAATAGGTATTGACCTTAATTTGATTCGTAAAACAATAAATCTTTTACTATGGATAATAACAAAAACCCGAAATCATCACAAGAGGAAAACAAATGCCCGCATCACGAAAAACAGGATGAAGGCGTAACCATTGCTGAAGGCAACGACAATACCTCTGGCAATGGTAGTTCGACCGGTAAATGCCCTGTGATGCATGGCGGAAATACTTCAGTTAACGCATCAGTTATGAGTTGGTGGCCCAACGCTCTTAATCTCGATATTTTACATCAACATGACAGTAAAACAAATCCTTTAGGTCAGGATTTTGATTATCAGGAGGAGCTTAAAAAATTAGATGTTGAGGCATTAAAAAAAGACATGCATGCGCTCATGACGGATAGTCAAGAGTGGTGGCCGGCAGATTGGGGCCATTACGGTGGTTTATTCATTCGAATGGCATGGCATTCCGCAGGATCTTACAGGATTTCTGACGGACGCGGGGGCGGTGGTGCAGGAAACCTTCGTTTTGCACCATTAAATTCTTGGCCGGATAACGTTAGTTTAGACAAAGCAAAAAGATTATTATGGCCAATTAAGAAAAAATATGGCAATAAAGTCAGCTGGGCAGATTTAATTATTTTGGCCGGTACCATTGCCTATGAAAGTATGGGTTTAAAAACCTATGGATTTTCCTTTGGAAGGGAAGATATTTGGCATCCTGAAAAAGACACCTATTGGGGCGCAGAAAAAGAATGGTTGGCACCAAGTGATGAACGGTATGACAATGTGGAGAATCCATCCACCATGGAAAACCCATTGGCTGCAGTGCAGATGGGGTTAATTTATGTGAATCCGGAAGGAGTCAATGGTAAACAAGATCCTTTAAAAACGGCGGCGCATATCCGTGAAACCTTTGCCCGGATGGCCATGAATGATGAAGAGACTGCTGCCTTAACTGCCGGAGGACATACGGTAGGCAAAACACATGGCAACGGTGATGCAAGCATTTTGGGCCCGGCACCTGAGGCTGCGGATGTTGAAGAACAAGGCTTGGGATGGCACAATCCTACCAAATCCGGAAAAGGTCGCTATACTGTAACAAGTGGGCTGGAAGGTGCATGGACAACCCACCCTACCAAATTTGACAATGGTTTTTTTGAAATGCTATTCAACGATGAATGAGAGCCTCGTCAAAGTCCTGCAGGAGCTTGGCAGTGGGAACCGGTTAGCATAAAAGAGGAGGACAAACCGGTAGATGTTGAAGATCCTAGTATTCGCCTTAATCCAATGATGACGGATGCTGATATGGCGATGAAGGTGGACCCTATCTACAAAGAGATCTGCTTAAAATTTATGAATGATCATGAATATTTTTCAGAAACCTTTGCTCGCGCCTGGTTCAAATTAACCCACAGGGATATGGGACCAAAAGTTAGGTATTTTGGACCTGATGTGCCGGAGGAAGATTTGATATGGCAAGACCCTGTTCCTGCCGGAAAAGCGGATTATGATGTGGCAGCTGTAAAGGATAAAATTGCCGAATCCGGCTTGTCAATTGCAGAGATGGTATCAACCGCATGGGACAGTGCCCGCACCTACAGGGATTCTGATAAGCGTGGTGGAGCCAATGGAGCCAGAATT
>NZ_CAXBOC010000202.1:0-8957 GCF_963976465.1 uncultured Cyclobacterium sp.
GCCAAGGAAGCGGCTGCACTTACCGGATGACCGCCAAAAGTAGTTATATGGCCCAATAAGGGATTATCTTTAAATACCTCCATGATCTCCTTGGGGGCAATAAAGGCACCAATGGGCATTCCCCCCCCCATACCTTTGGCACAAACCACAATATCCGGAATGATTCCGAAATGTTCAAAGGCCCAAAATTTCCCTGTCCTTCCAAATCCTGCCTGAACTTCATCCAAGATTAATAGGGTGCCGGTTTTGTCACATCTTTCCCGAAGGGCCTTAAAATATTGCTTGTCGGCCACCCGTATTCCCGCTTCACCTTGGATGGTTTCCAGGATTATTGCCGAGGTTGCTGTGCTAATGTATTTGAGTTGTTCCTTGTCTCCGTATTGGATATTTCTCACTCCCGGTAATAAGGGCCTATAGGCTCTTTTAAATATTTCATTTCCTCCAACTGAAAGTGCACCATGTGAAGAACCGTGGTAGGCGTCTACGCACGAAATTATTTCTCTGCGGTTATTGTATCTTTTGGCAAGTTTGAGGGCCCCTTCAATGGCTTCACTACCACTATTAACCAAGTACACATTGTCAAGGCTTTCCGGTAATGTATTAACAAGGGCCTGGGCTAAAAGGGATTGCGGTTGTTGTACATATTCTCCATAAACCATTAGATGCAAGTATTTGTCCAATTGTTTATGAATGGCTTCCAATACTTTAGGATGGCGGTGACCAATATTGCTAACACCAATGCCTGAAATCAAGTCCATGTATTTTTCACCATTGGGACCAAACATATATATACCCTCTGCCTTTTCTATTTCTATCAAAAGAGGGAAATCAGTCGTTTGTGCCAAATGAGATAAAAATAACTGTCGGTTGTTCATAATAATAAATAAATGAAAATATACTGGGATTAATTACCACTTTTTGTGGCAATCATCAGCAAAACAAAAGTAATCATAATATGTCCTGTAATGAAACCTTAATTGATTAAGGAAGCTTTAAATGATTTTAATTAATTGAAATGTTATGCATTTTAATGCATGAAATTCGCCGAAATAGAGAAATTTATGCCGATTAATTAAGGTTTATCTGCTACAAATCATTTAATTTGAGAAACACATATTCTTAAACCAAAAATATACCAATGAAATCAAAATTATTTTCTTTGTTTTTAGTCTTGGGCGTCACTGTTGCTTTTTCTGTTTCAGCTCAAGAAAAAGATATTAAATTGCCACCTCAAGCTACTGAGTTTTACGAGCCGGTTGTACAACCTGTAAAGCCCGGAAAAGAAAATCACCTGCCACCGGCGGATGCGATTGTGCTATTTAATGGCAGTAGTTTGGACGCTTGGGTAAGTGAGAGAGATGGGAGTTTCCCCAAATGGGAAGTTAAAGACGGAGTTTTCACCGTAGTGGCTAAAACAGGAGGAATTAAAACCAAAGAAACTTTTGGTGATGTTCAAGTGCACCTGGAATGGCGTTCACCCAGTGAAATCAAGGGAGAAGGCCAAGGACGCGGTAATTCAGGATTTTTCTTAATGGGAAAATATGAATTGCAGATTCTAGACTCCTATGAAAGTAAGACCTATTCTAATGGACAGGCAGCAAGTATTTACAAGCAGCATCCTCCTTTAGTTAATGCCATGCGCCCTCCGGGAGAATGGAACACGTATGATGTGATTTTTACCGCTCCGAGATTCGACTCCAAAGGAATGTTGATATCTCCCGCAAGAATTACTGTATTGCACAACGGAATTCTTGTACAAAACAATGTAACACTACATGGGCCTACGCAATATATAGGTATTCCTCATTATGTGGAGCATGAGGAAGAATTGCCTTTTCATATCCAGGACCATGGTAACCCTGTTAGTTTTAGGAATATATGGGCGAGAAAGTTAGATTGATTTACTTTTCTATTAATTAAAATTAACGATGAACTCCAGAAGAAAATTTATTCATAAATCAATCCTTACTTCAGCAGGATTGGCCACATTACCCAACCTATTGTCTGCAACGCATGTAAATGCAAGGTCTAAACGTGTGGGAGCCAATGATCAAATTAATTTTGGTTTAATTGGCTGCAAGGGAATGGGCTGGTCAAATATGCACAGTCACTTAAGGCTTCCGGAAGTCAACTGTGTAGCATTGGCAGATGTGGATCAAAGTGTATTGGACCAACGTACCGAAGATGTTTATAAACTGCGAGGAAAAAGGCCCAAGCAATACAAGGACTACAGGCTGATGCTTGAAGATCCGGATATTGATGCGGTAATCATTGGTACCCCTGATCATTGGCATTGCCTGAATTTGATCGACAGCCTTTCAGCAGGTAAACATGCCTATACAGAAAAGCCTTTGGCCAATTCCATTGAGGAGTGTAACCTGATGGTAAAGGCGGTAGAAAGGTATGGGAAATTGGTGCAAGTAGGGCAATGGCAACGAAGTGGCTCTCAATATTCCCAGGCCATAGATATGGTCAAATCCGGGAAGCTAGGAAATATTAGGTTGGTCAAAACTTGGGCCTACCAAGGATGGATGAACCCCGTTCCAAAATTACCAAATAGCCAGCCTCCAGCAGGTGTAGATTATAAAATGTGGCTTGGTCCTGCTCCGGACAGACCTTTTAACGCCAACAGATTTCATTTTAACTTTCGCTGGTTTTGGGATTATGCGGGAGGATTGATGACAGATTGGGGTGTGCATGAAATTGATATAGCCCTATACGCCATGGGAGTAAGTGCGCCTAAATCAGTATTGGCATCAGGTGGTAAATTAGCCTATCCTGATGATGCCTCCGAAACACCGGACACCCTTCAAACAGTATATGAATACGATGGTTTTAATATGCTATGGGAACATGCTACGGGTATTGATGGAGGAAATTACGGAACAACAGAAGGCATTGCATTTATTGGGAACAATGGTACGCTGGTTGTCAATAGAGGGGGGTGGAAAGTCATTGCTGAAACCGAAAATGTCGATGGCAAGAAAAAGGAGAAAATTGAAGCCTTAGAACTTGTAAAGCCGGAGTGGAATGCCCAAAGGATGCATTGCAAAAACTTTGTGGAAGCCATGAAAGCCAATGATCCATCTTTGCTTCACTGTGGTATTAAAACCGGCTCCGTAGCGGCAATCAATGCTCATATGGGAAATATCGCCTATAAATTAGGTGAGAAAATTTATTGGGATGCAGAGAAAGGTCAGTTTACTAATGGAAAAGCCAATAAGCTAATTAAAGCCAACTACAACAATGGTTGGAAATTACCTAAAGTATAAAAGTAAAAAAGGGATGCCAATTGCATCCCTTTTTTTCCGTCCTTTTAGTTTATTAAGCTTGAGTTTTTCAAAGCAGTTATAGTAGCTTTACTATTATCCAACAAGAAGGATGTAGCATAAGAAAGCCAGTATTTTGGGAGGCTGTTGCATAACACCGCAAAGTTAAACAGGTTTCCAAGCATGGTGCTAATCGGCTGGAAATTGACTGATTTTGAAATGATGTCCCCATGAAATTAATGCCCTTGGCCCTATTAATTCCGGAAGCAGGTAACGGACATTCTCAGTAGTTTTCAAGCATCTTTTTAATATGTGCTTTTGCATTGAACATGTCTTGGAACTCATCCTGGATCACATGCCCTTTGTCAAGCAGATAGGTTACTCTTTTTGGAATGCCTATGATCGGTACCAAGGCATCGTATTTTTTACATACTTCTCCGGAGACATCAGAAAGTAATTCAAATGGTAATTTATTGGATTTTTTGAAACGAAGATGTGTTTCCATATCGTCTCTGCTGATCCCAATTACCGGCAGGTCTAAATCTCTGAATTCTTCAAATTGATCTCTGAATTCACAGGCCTGAGCTGTACATCCTCCGGTAAAATCTTTTGGGTAAAAATAGATTACACATGCTTTACCAAAAAAATCCCGTGAAAGTTTAAAATCTGAACCTGAAGTAGAAGGTAATGTGAAGTCCGGTGCTTTTTGACCTTTTCTTAATCCCATGTTTTTTTAGTTAGTCAAACAATTTTTGATAGAAATAGTTTTCTTTTCCTGCTTTTATCTTTTTTTCGGAACCAATTTATACAAAAAGTACTTTTATTGGGGGAATTTTGATTCACTATTTAAAGCGTTTATTTTGAGTAATTCAAGTGTAAAGCACATGTTGCTGGCTGTGTGTTTTTTCGCACTAATGAATGTAGTTGTAAAAACATTGCCCCATATTCCGGCCATAGAAATTATCCTTTTTCGATCTGTATTTAGTTTTATTGCCAGTTACCTTATCTTAAAGAAAAAGTCCGTCCCGGTTTTTGGGAATAATAAGAAGCTTTTGGTGATAAGAGGCATCGTTGGTTCAATAGGCTTGATTACATTTTTCTACACATTGCAGAATATTCCATTAGCGAGTGCTGTCACCATTCAGTATTTAGGCCCCATATTTACTAGCATCTTAGGAATATTTATCGTTAAAGAAAAAGTCAAACCCAAGCAGTTTTTGTTTTTTGCCATTGCCTTTTCCGGAGTGATAATGATAGAAGGATTTGACCCGAGGATAAATGGTTTATTTTTGGTTATAGGAATTACTTCAGCTTTGTTTTCCGGTTTGGCCTATAATGTGATCAGAAGACTAAAAAACACTGAGCACCCCTTGGTGATTGTGTTTTATTTTCCTCTTGTTACCATTCCAATTGCAGGCCTAATAAGCATGATTTACTGGAAACAGCCGGAAGGTTGGGATTGGGCTTTCCTCTTCTTAGTAGGTGTTTTATCTCAATTAGCACAGTATTTTATGACCATTGCTTATCAAAATGCAAATTTGGCCAAGGTGTCAAACTTAAATTACCTTGGGATAATTTTTGCCCTCGGGTTCGGATATGTTCTCTTTGAAGAAACCTACAACTTGTATACTTATGGAGGGATGTTATTGGTGCTTACCGGTGTGATTCTAAACTTTTTATATGCGAGGAAGCCCGAAGCAAAATAATGGCTTAAAATATGGTTTAAGCCGCTTAAACCTGTAAATTTGAAATTTATAGCATCACTTTTATGAAAATAACCAAAGACCTTTACCATAGTTCACTGACTTTATTAACTGATTATTACCAATTTACCATGGCCTATGCCTATTGGAAATCAGGAAAAGCAGAGGAGGAAGCTATCTTCAATCTATTTTTCAGGAAAAATCCTTTCCAAAGTGGGTTTACGATAGCTGCCGGATTAGATTATATCATTGATTATTGCCGAAATATGACTTTTGGTGACAATGATCTTGCTTTTTTGGCCGAAATGAAAGATGAAAAAGGGGAAAAGGTTTTTGAAAGTGGTTTTATTGATTATCTAAAAAACATGACCTTTAGCTGTGACATAGATGCAGTAGAAGAAGGTGAAGTTGTCTTCCCTAATATGCCTATGGTAAGGGTAAAGGGCCCACTTATCCAATGTCAGCTTTTAGAAACACCCTTATTGAATATCATTAATTTTCAAACTTTAATCGCTACCAAAGCGGCAAGGATGGTCTTAGCCGCCAATGGAGATCCAGTGATGGAGTTTGGCTTAAGAAGAGCTCAGGGAATAGATGGGGCACTCGCAGCAAGCCGTGCATCTTATATTGGGGGCTGTTCGTCCACCTCAAATGTTATGGCTGCAAAGCTTTTTGGTATTCCTGTGTCGGGTACACATGCCCACAGTTGGATCATGTCATTTGAGAACGAATTAACGGCTTTTGAATCTTATGCAGAGACCTTTCCCGACAATACCATTTTGCTTGTGGATACCTATGACATTGTGCAAGGAGTCAAACATGCAATAGTGGTTGCTGAGCAGCTGAAAAAGAGGGGTAAAGCATTGAAAGGGATTAGGATCGATTCCGGAGATTTGGCTTATTTCAGTAACTTGGCTAGAAAAATGCTAAATGAGGCAGGGTTTCCGGAGGTTAAGATTGTGGCCAGCAATGATTTGGATGAGCACATTATTACCTCCCTGAAAATGCAAGAGGCCTCCATAGATGTATGGGGGGTAGGGACCAAGCTGGTCACTGCCTATGACCAACCTGCTTTAGGGGCTGTGTATAAATTGTCAGCATTAAGAAGTAAGGATGGAGATTGGGTTCCTAAAATAAAATTGTCTCAACAATCCATAAAAATTAATATTCCCGGCCACCATAACGTACTCAGGTATTCTGCAAATGGAAAGGCAATAGCCGACATGATTTATCTGGAAGGTTTGCAACAAGGAGATAAAGTGACGATAATTGATCCCATAGACCCTACCCGAAGAAAGAAAATCTCTGTAGGGAATGCAGAAGCTGAGATTTTGCTTAAACCAATCTTTGTTAATGGAAAGAAAGTATATGAGCGGCCCAGTATTCAGCAGATTCGACAAAGGACACAAGATAGGCTTGCCATCTTTGATAAAACCCATAAGAGGTTGATCAATCCCCATATCTATCCGGTTGGGCTAGAGGCAAGTTTACACGAGTTTAGAACAGCATTGGTACTTAAAGCTAAATCGATGGACAATGGCAATTGATCTCAATAATACCGCCCTTATTATAGTGGACGTACAAAATGACTTTTTGCCGGGTGGAGCACTCGCGGTAAATGATGGGGATAAGGTAGTTCCTGTAATCAATAAGTTACAAGAAAAGTTTGAATTTATCGTGGCCACTCAAGACTGGCACCCATCAAATCATGGAAGTTTTGCAGCCAACCATGTAGGCAAACAAGTAGGGGATACCGTAATTTTATATGGTCTTGAGCAAATTTTATGGCCTACTCATTGTGTGGAAGGATCTTTTGGTGCAGCTTTTCATCAAGGGCTTGATCATAATAATTGGCGTGAAATTTTTAAGAAGGGAACCAATCCGAAAGTTGATTCCTATAGTGGCTTTTTCGACAACGGCAGGAAAGAACAAACCGGATTGGGAGACTATCTAAAAAACAAGAAGATTGAAAAGGTATTTGTTACAGGTCTAGCTGCAGATTATTGTGTTAAGTTCACTGTATTGGATGCCTTGGATTTAGGTTTTGATACTTTTTTGATTATAGATGCCACAAAAGGAGTTAATTTGACTCCCAATGATACTTTGGCTGCTTTTAATGAGATGGAAAAGAAGGGGGCTGTGCTGCTTCAAAGTGACGAGTTGCTTTGAACAAATACTTACAATTCTCAAGTAGAGGTTTGAAGAATTAAGGTGGTTTCAAAAATTGTATGACTTTAAGTTAGGAAATAATAAAAGCCATCAGCGTATTTTGCTGATGGCTTTTTCAATGAATAAGTTCAAATTTACCTTACCTGGATATTAGAAGGCTTATTTATAATTAAACCTCCGAATCATTGGTCGCATGTAATTTGCCCATTTCTTGGTCAATGGTCCATAAGCCAACGCCTTCTTCGCCAATAATATCAAAGATTTCTAAAGCTCTTCTGGCAACGGTTTCTTCTTCACGTTGTTCTGTTACATACCATTGCATAAAGCTAAAAGTGGCAAAATCCTTAACATTGAAACAATGATCAACAATAGTATTTATGGATTTAGTGACTTCAATTTCATGTTCCAGAATCAATTCAAAGACTTCTCTTAGGGAATTGAAATGTTGTCTGATATCTGTAATCTCAGGTTGAATGGCATGGCCACCGGCTTCATTAATATACCTAAATAATTTCAGCATATGGCCTCTTTCCTCTTCAGCATGGTCATATAGGAATTTAGCAGAATGGGAAAACCCTTGCATTTCTGCCCATGAAGCCATGGAGAGGTAGTAGGCAGAAGATTTGCCTTCCATTTCCACTTGCTTGTTAAGCTTTTCCTCCGTATCCATCAATAAAGACCTTTTTAAGGTCACAATTTCTTTTTCCTTGATATTCATATTTTTCTTTCTTTTTAGTTGAGCAACTATTCTCTTACGATTAATTGATAAGAGAGTTGGCATTTGCCATTTAATTACTGCGGCACTGTTTTATAAGATAAAGATAGTTAAAATCAACTGACGAAATACGGATAGTAATTTTAAACCATTCTAATTCTAAGGAAGGACCATTACTTGAATTTTGCTGGCAAACTTTTCTGTATGAAAAACCCTATGGGTGGCTTTGACAAAGTCCTCTTCCTCAGCCTCAAAAATGTTTTGAACATATTTTTGAGGATTGCGATCAATTAAAGGAAACCAAGTACTCTGGATTTGAATTTGAATTTTATGCCCCTTTTTAAAAGTATGGAAAAGGTCTTGTAACCTGAAATCAACAGCAGTGATTTGATCCGGAATAAAGGGTTTTGGGAACTCAAAGCTTTCTCTATACCTTCCTCTGATGACTTCTGAACGAACCATTAGATGGTAGTTGCCCATGTCCACCCCATCTAAAACGTAGGCATGGTTGGGTTGATCTCCGGGAAAAATATCGACGATCTTAACTACCCAGTCTGCGTCCGTTTGAGAAGTGGCAACTTTTAATTTTGCCAAAACTTCCCCGGCAAGCGTCATATCCTCACTTAATACTTCGCTGGTAAAAGTCAGCACGTCAGGCCTTCTGGCTGCAAATCGCTGGTCGTCTGCCATGTATTTTCTTGGCGTGAAGTTTATTTTGATGTCTTGACTATAAGGGACAGGATTGGAGGGGTCTGAAATGAAAGTGGTAAATCTATTTCCCTCCGGTGTGGTTTCAGAAAGTTCCCCTTTCTCTTGAAAGTAAAAGCTTTTCCATTGACTTTCCTTTGGAGGCCATTCTTCGAATTTTTCCCATTTATGGTTTCCGGTATCAAACATATACGCTTCAGGAAGGGCAGGTTTACCTATTTCGGGTCCCTTTAGATAATGATTGAAAAAAACACGTTCAATATTTTTTTGGTACCATGTGGAGATAGAATCGCCAAAATAAATATTAGAAATAACCTGAGACCCATTTTCTCTTGACCAGTCTCCATGAGACCAAGGCCCCATCACTAGGGCATTGTAGGTGTCAGGGTTGTT
>NZ_CAXBOC010000203.1:0-8920 GCF_963976465.1 uncultured Cyclobacterium sp.
GATTGTTGCAAAAAGGAGCAACAATACCGCCAAAATCAAGGTGTGCTTTTTCATTGTATTCCGAGGGCTGACACCCTCGGCTATTATATTGTCGCCCCTTCAGGGCTCGGGGTTTCGGCAGGGAGAATATCCGTTTTTATCGATTTTGTTTTCGTTATGATTTTGTCAGGATTGTTGCAAAAAAAAGAAACAATACCGCCAAAATCAAGACGTACCTATACCTAATTTCTCGAGGGTTGATGCTCTTGGCTAACATATTGTCATACCCTTTGGGAATTAGGGTTTTAGTGGAATTATTATTGTGCCTTTTTTATTTTTTTTTCGGCATGATTTGTGGTTTTTGGAAGGGGAAAAGACAATTAACCAAGACCAAGACCAAGAGCATGTTTGAAATTAGCGATCTACCTAAATTCTTTTTGGCATTTTTTCTGGTGTTGCCAATTATATCAATTCTACATGAAGGAGGGCACGTATTTTTTGCCTGGTTAATGGGTGGTAAGAACGTAAAAATAAGTGTGGGTTCAGGAAAACCAATTGTTAATTTGGGAATGCTTGAGGTTCGCAAATACTATTTTTGGTACGGGGTCTGTACATTTGAGAATTTAAAAAGAAAGCAAAAATGGAGCAATATACTGATCTTTGGTGGGGGGAGTATCTTCAATATTGTAGGGATAATATTGGTGTTATTTCTGATAAAGCAAGGGTTGATAAGTGAAAGTATGTTCACTTATCAGTTCACTTATTTCTCATTCTATTATGTTTTTTTTGCCATGCTTCCAATGCCTTACCCCGGGGGAAATTACAGTGATGGCAAAGTGATATTGGATCTTATAAAAGGAAAGTCTACCATCATTAAAGAAAGGGTAATTACTGTAAAGCGGGATGGGGAGAAGGAGCAATGGCAGGTGTTAAGTGATGATGGGGGCTTGGTTCAGGTGTTTAAAAATGAAAAGGAGGCTTACGATAAAGCAAGGGCTATAGCAGTAAGGGCTAAGCCAAGTAAAATAATTTTTCATCAAGAAGGGGAGGAAAAAGAAGTTCACAATTTCCCGAAGGTTCCATTATAGGTTATTTCGCAACCCATAATGGAACTCCATAATTCGCATTAAAAAGTTCTTCAGTTACGCTTCCAATTGCAAAAGGTGAAAATGTATTCCCTCCTTTGTCTGCCACCACCATAAGGTCAGCATTTGATTTTTTTATATTGGCAATGATTTTTTGTGCCGTACCGGATTCTCTGCCGTGAAAAACCAGAGGTTCAATAGACTCGGGATAAGCCGTTTTTCTTATGTACTTTTCTATTTTTTCTTTCATGTGTTTTTCTACTTTTGGCGCCATAAATTCCGGTGAAACATATGGGGAAAACTGCAAGGGCACACTGTAAACATGAACTAGTTTGAGTGATGTTTTTTCTTTTTCATATAAAGCCTCTGTTACTTGAAACACCTTGCGAGATTCGGGAGAAAAATCTGTTCCGGCCCAAATCGTTTCAATTTTGAATTTTGCAAGGCGAGGGATCGCTAGTACATCACACCTTAGCAGTTTTAGTAATTTGCTACTTACTAAGCCTGTACCTTTTTCATGTTTTTTGTTGCCTACCAAAACAAGTTGGATCCCGTATTTGTCTACAACATATTTGATTAATGACTCACTGTAAGGGTCCTCAGAAATTAATACTTCGGAAGGGATTTCTGAACTAAAGTGCTCCTGAACTTTTTCATTCAATTCATCTCCAATTACCTCATCAAGGTTTATCTCCTTCAATTGTTCTTCAAAGAGTTCTGAAATGTCATATTTTTTAATGTTGTGAACAAAATAAACTTTTTCAGCCTTTAATTTTTCAGCAAGAAATGAGCTGTATTGGATCAGTACCTCATCTAAGTCTGAAAGGTCTAGTGCTACAAGTATGTTCTTATATTCCTTTTTCATAACCGATTCTTTATTGATTGGGTTTTGTTTTTTCCGAACTGCGTTTTTTAATGATATCTGCCAGCCTTTCTTCATAGCTTTCCCATTCCTTTTGGGCTTTTCGCTCTTCAGATTGTTGCTTTTCATCTTTTAGGGCAATGAATAAGGAATAGCACATAAATAGGAGAATAAAAGCAAAAGGAAGACCTGTAGCTATAGATGCCGTTTGTAAGGCTTGTAGACCGCCGCCGATTAGAAGGACTGCTGCTACAGCGCCTTCGGTAAGTGCCCAGAAAATTCTTTGTCCTACAGGTGCATCAATTTTTCCTCCTGAGGTAAGGCTGTCTACCACCAAAGATCCTGAATCTGATGAAGTGATAAAAAATCCGGCAATCAAGATAACTCCTATCACATTTAGAATGACCGCAAAAGGGTAGTTTTCCAAGAAAACAAACAAAGCTGTCGCTACATTATCTTCTACGGCATTCAGTATGGTAGGATCTCCTGATAATGCTTGCTGAATGGATGTGCTTCCAAAAGCAGTGATCCAGAAAAAAGTAATGAGTGAAGGGACAAATAGTACACCCAGGATAAATTCTTTAATGGTTCGACCCTTGCTAATTCTGGCAATAAACATGCCCACAAATGGAGACCAAGCTATCCACCAGCCCCAGTAAAAAACAGTCCATGCATTTTGCCAGTTATTTCCTGTATAGCTTTCTGTCCAGGTGGCAATTTCCAGAAAACTGTAAAGGTAATTGCCGGTGTTTTGAACAAATGACTGAAAGATGAAAATCGTAGGCCCCAGAATAACTACCAGTGCCAGTAAGAGCACTGCTATCCTCATGTTCCACTCGCTTAAGAATTTCACGCCCTTGTCTACTCCCAAAACAACAGAAACTGTTGCGATAAGTGTAATGCCTGCTATTAGAGAGACCTGTGTGACAATCCCACTACTGATTCCGAATACATGGGCCAAGCCTGCTGCAATCTGTTGTACGCCCAAGCCTAAGGAAGTGGCAAGCCCAAAGAGGGTGGCTAAAACAGCAAAAATGTCAATAAGATCTCCCCATTTTCCATAGATTTTGTTTCCCATGATAGGATAAAAAACGGAGCGGATTGTCAGGGGAAGTCCGTGAGAATAGGTGAAATAGGCTAAGGATAAACCTACTAAAGCATATACTCCCCAGGCATGAAATCCCCAATGTAAAAATGTAAAATTCATGGATTCCTGAGCGGCAAAAGGTGTCCCCCCTTCCGTTAGTGGTGGTGTCATAAAATGGGTGACCGGCTCTGCTATGCTCCAAAACAACAAGCCTATGCCCATTCCTGCGCTGAAGAGCATGGCAAACCAAGAGAGGGTTTTGAACTCGGGTCTGGCATCTTTGCCGCCTATTCTTATCTCGCCATATTTACTAAAGGCTAGATATATAACGAAAATCAAAAATACATTTACACACAGGATAAAGAACCAACCTACTGTGTTGGAAATAAAACTTTGGATTTCATTAAAATAGGATTCTGCTTGCTCCCTGAAAATAAGGGTAAGCGCTATGCTTACAATAATGAAAATGGTAGAGGTAAAGAATACCGGTCCATTTACATCCAATCCCATGATTGATTTTCTTTCATCGCTTCTTAATATCTTCTTAGCCATACAGTATTTGTTTATTACTAGTAATGTTTTCTGATTCTAAAAATAGTATCCAATATTGACGTTGAATCTGGCTTCCCAGCTTGCTTCAGGCGTTCCCCTGCTAAAATCGTCAACAAAATTTCCTCCCAGCCAGGAATGATTCAAGCCGGCAGCATAATCAATATAAGTATAAATATTTCCCGCAGTGATTAGCAATCCGGTCACATTCATAATTGAGTCATAAAAATCCTCCTTTTTCTTCTGCATGTATCCGAAATCGTTGTATATCTTTAAAGAGGAAATTGGATCCCATTCTACGGGTATATTTCGGGCAATGGTAAAGGTATAAATATTAAAGTCAGCAGCCACATTATAGGCTGCTCCATAGGCTGCCATTGAAATCTCGTCCCTTGAAATACCTGCGGCATTTGCCGGGTTATTGGAAATGTTCATGGCTTCTGTTTTGATGTTCCAGTCATTATAAGTGAGTTCGTAGTGTATCGCCAGTCCATAATGATTGCCTGTTTCTTCCGTGTCTAAATTAAAAAGTCGTCCGTATTGGCCTGAGACACCAAGCCTATGCTTTAGTTGCTTGCCAAATTTGTAAATGAATTTACCATTCAATTGGTTGAACTCTTTGTTTCTCCCTGCTACATCATACGCATACCTGCTGTGCGTAATTTCAGTGGTGTTTCCAAAACGTGTTTCTTCTGCATTTTTAAAAAAGGCCAATTGGTATTCCACCTTATCTCCAGTGTGCATGTATTTTATACCCATGTCATGGTCATCTTCTAGTCCTACATAATAAGGTAGGTTGAAAAACCAATTGTTGGAGTTGTATTGCTGAATTCCAAAAGGCACCTGAGTTAGCCCTAATTGGATTTCATTGGTTTCATCAAAATGGTACCCAAACCAACCTTGTTTAAGCATTCCGCCACCAAAAGCATTGCTATACAATCGGTATTCAGCATTGAGGTTAATGCCTTTATAGGCGGCCTTTGCATTTATTCGGAATAAATCATATCCAAACTCTCCTCCTCTTCTTTTTTGAGCAGGCTTCCAGGAGGATAGGTTGTAATTAAACCTCAATGCTCCGCCTATGGCTACTTCAGGTACTTCCTGTGCATCTGCGGTATATAAGGTTGTTTCTACCATAAAAATAAAGGATAAAAGTATAAGGTATTTAAATTCTATTGGCATCGTGTTATTAATTACCCTGTGGGTCTTGAATTCTAGAAAGGTATTTCCTCTTATCGAATAAAAATTATTTTCATACATTAAGATTAGACCAATGATAAGTTGTATCAGAAAGGGCTAGGTATTGCTTATTATTATAAAGGTATATCATTGTTTTTTTGTGACTTAGAAGCAGGACTGAATTTTTCACATCCTAATGTTTCAATTTTGCTTAACCCGCAATTACTTTGCCATTCATCGGATTGCTATTTTAAATTTTAAATAATTTTAAACCGGTAACTTTAATAGTTTGGCTTAGAAAGAGGAGCTATTTTTCTTATAAGACAAAAGAAAAATTGGTAGTTAGACTTATAGTAATTTGCTAGGTCTGGTTAATAGGACGATTGCTTACGGCTATGGATCTTACGCTAAAAAAGGAGGCTTTTTAATTTTGATGGGTAGAAAAAGAAAAACCCCAAATACTGAAAGTATAAGGGGTTCAATGTAGCCTCGGCAAGAATCGAACTTGCATCTAAAGTTTAGGAAACTTCTATTCTATCCATTGAACTACGAGGCTAATTATTTGTTAAGAAAGGGAACCCAATTGATTTGCAGGGTTTTAACCTGGATAGGCCTGGTCTTTGGGATCTTTTTCCCTTAAAAACACCGCAATTTAAACCATTATTTTTCTATTACGCAAATAAAATTTAGTCTTATTGTTCTTTTTGATATTATTACCTTATCTTTGCAGTCCAAAAATTAACGATGGACGGGATCCATCAATTAACTAAAAGTCAATATAATATGGCAGTAAAAATCAGATTAGCACGTAGAGGTCGTAAAAAAATGGCCATCTATGATGTAGTAATTGCTGATGCTAGGGCTCCACGAGATGGACGCTTTATCGAGAAAATCGGGTCTTACAACCCAAATACTGACCCTGCATCCATTAACATCAACAACGACCGAGCGTTGAAATGGTTGATGAATGGTGCGCAACCAACCGATACTGTGAAGGCGATGCTTTCCTATCGTGGCGTCATGTTGAAAAAACACCTTCAAGTGGGTGTTGTAAAAGGTGCAATTACGCAAGAGCAAGCGGATGAAAAATTCCAATCTTGGTTAGAAGGCAAAGAGAAAGCCATTTCTAGCAAAGTAGAGAAGATTCAATCTGCTAAAGAGAGCGTTAAAAAAGCAGCATTGGAAGCAGAAACTGCTAAAAACCAAGCTCGTCTTGACGCAATCAAAGAAAGAGAAGATGCAGCCAAAGCTGCAGCTGAGGCTGAAGCCAAAGCCGCTGAAGAAGCTGCTGCTCCTGCAGAAGAAGCGCCAGCTGAAGGAGAAGCTCCTGCAGCCGGAGAAGAAGCATCAGAAGACAAAGCATAAACTGATCTACAGCCATGAACAAAGACAATTGTTACCAATTGGGCCATATTGCCAAAGTTCATGGGCTACATGGAGAGGTTATACTAGTGCTGGATGTTGATTATCCCGATGACTATGAAGGTCTAGGACATGTATTTGTGGAGAATGGTAACAGGTTGGTTCCTTATATTTTGGAGCACATGGTACCACAGCCCAATAACAGGTTTTTAGCCAAGTTTGAGGAATTTGATCATGTAGACAAAGTAAAACCCATGGTTGGTTCGGCTTTATACCTGCCGGTTACCGCGCTCCCGGAACTTGATGAGGACCAGTATTATTTTCACGAGTTGGTGGATTTTCTGGTTGTAGACGAGGAACTTGGGGAGTTGGGGAAAGTTAAGGTGATCTATGATATGGAGACCCAAGACTTGATTGGTATGGAATACAAAGACAGAGAAGTACTCATTCCTTTAAAGGATGGGATCATACAAAAAGTAGATAAGGCAGAGAAAAAAGTTTTCTGTCGCTTGCCTGAGGGCTTGATTGACATTTATCTGGAAGATTGATAGCTGATGCATATTGATATCATAACCGTTTTACCCGGCCTGCTTGAAGGTCCCTTTTCTCATTCAATTTTGAAGAGGGCTGAAGAGAAAGGTTTGGCAAAAGTGGAAGTTCATGATCTAAGAACTTATGGTATTGGTAAGCAAAAGACAGTAGATGGTTATGCTTTTGGTGGTGGCGCAGGAATGGTCATGATGATCGAGCCCATAGCCAATTGTATCAATTCCCTAAAGAAATTAAGGGATTATGATGAAATTATCTACATGACACCTGATGGTGAAACATTTAATCAGGGATTGGCCAATACTTTGTCATTGAAAAAAAATCTTATCATTCTTTGCGGTCATTATAAAGGCGTAGATGAAAGGGTAAGGGAACATTTCATTACAAAGGAGATCAGCATAGGTGATTTTGTGCTTTCAGGAGGAGAGCTTCCTGCGGCATTGATAACAGATGCGATTATTAGGTTGCTTCCAGGTGTTTTGAATGATGAGACTTCTGCTTTGACAGATTCTTTCCAGGATGGCCTATTGGCGCCTCCGGTTTTTACCAGGCCTGCAGAATATGCAGGATGGAAGGTGCCTGAGGTTTTGCTTTCGGGACATGCTGCTAAGATAGAGTCATGGAGGTTTGAACAATCGGTACGTCGCACTCATGAAAGGAGGCCTGATTTAATGCAAGGCGAATACTCCAAGGAGAATGACGATAATAACATAGAACGAAAAGATAATTAAGGATACTTTTAAAGTGTCCAGGAAAGCGATAAGCAAAATAGTAAAGCAATGAGCGAACTACTTATTAAATTCGTAGAACAGGAGTACAAGGATGTAAGGTCCAAATTCCCGTCTTTTAAGGCAGGAGATACTATTAATGTTCACGTAAAAATTACTGAGGGTGCTAAAGAAAGAGTACAGCAGTTTCAGGGAACCGTGATTCAAAGAAAAAATGTTAATACCAATGGTGAAACTTTTACCGTAAGGAAAATTTCTAATGGTATTGGTGTAGAAAGAATATTCCCAATCATCTCTCCAAGCATTGAAAAAATTGAGGTTTTGAGAGAAGGTAAAGTAAGAAGAGCCAGATTATTCTACTTGAGAGGAAGACATGGTAAGTCCGCAAGGATTAAAGAAAAAATCAGGGTAAAAAAATAATTACCTTGACCGATCAATTATAAAAAGGGAACCATGCGGTTCCCTTTTTTTTGTTTCTAATATAGTGTGTTGTTTTAGTTTTTTAGCTTCTTTCCATAGTATATAAGTTGTTGCCTTATTCCTTCCATGTAAAATTTTTCGGAAACAGGATAGTGCAGGATAGTCATTTGGTTTATTTTAAGTTTATTTCATTACGATTCGTAATATTTAAATTTATAATAAAACCCAAATAATTATGAGAAAACGATATGATTGGATGCAATCTTATCTTCGAATCCTTATGACTTTTCTGATGGTAATGATTGTTATGGTGGGCTATTCCCGTCAAGCAAGCCAAATTTCAGGAATAGTGGTGAGTGTGGATGATAATGAGCCATTACCGGGTGTGTCTATCCTGGTTAAAGGTACCAGTAGAGGGACTGTCACAAATATGGAAGGAGCGTTTTCTGTTCAAGCTGCTCCCGGTGACGTTCTCACAGTAAGTTTTATAGGTTTCGAAAGTCAAGAGGTAACCGTCTCCGGTGGGCGGACTAACTATGAAATTTCTATGGAATCTTCCATGGGGGATTTGGGAGAAGTAGTAGTGGTAGGATATGGATCCCAAAGAAAAGCAGACATTACCTCAGCAGTGTCTGTGATCAATATGGACAATATTGGAGAAGTGCCCACCACCAATGTTTCAAGGCTGTTGCAGGGACAAGCTGCAGGAGTACAGGTAAGGCAAAATTCCGGAAGGCCCGGAGAAGAAATGGAAGTTACCATTAGGGGAATAGGTTCTTTAGGGGCAGGTAGTCAACCACTGTATGTTGTAGATGGATTCCCTGTTGGCACTTCATTGGGGCAAAGTCTCAATCCTTCAGATATAGAGAGCATGACCGTTTTGAAAGATGCTGCTTCCACAGCTATTTACGGTGCAAGAGGTTCCAATGGAGTAATTTTGATCACAACAAAATCAGCCAAAGAAGGAACTGTAAACCTTGATTTTGTTGTCAATCAAGGCGTGCAAAATATCCCCGATGGAAGAAGAACCAAAATGATGAATGGGGTTGAGTTTGCCCAGTTTAAACACGATAGTTTTGTAGACAGGATCAGGTATTACGAAAACAGGGAACCTTCCATT
>NZ_CAXBOC010000204.1:0-8860 GCF_963976465.1 uncultured Cyclobacterium sp.
CCGGTTTTGGCGGTATTGTTGCATTTTTTTCCGCAACAATGCTGACAAAATCACTTGGATTAGATTTTTTTATCTTTGACAACAAACCATTAAAAACGAAAATACCATGCGAAGAATCGTACCCAATATTTATTCAAACAACATGGCCGAAAGCAAACGCTTTTACCTCGATTTTCTGGACATGGAATTGGCCATGGACATGGGTTGGGTGTTGACCTTTGTCTCCAAGGATAACCCTACAGCACAAATTTCAATTCTTCAAAACAAGGACAATGCCCCTCTTGACAATTCCGCTATATTCTTATCCATAGAAGTTTCAGACATTAATCAATGGTACACAAAAGCCCAACAACAAAATATAAAAATTAGCTATCCAATTACTGAAGAAGACTGGGGCGTAAGGCGATTTTTTGTGAATGACCCAAACGGAGTTACTCTAAATTTACTCTCCCATTTATAGTTTTAAACCCGAAACAGGCAAAGGACAATCTATTACCTGACCTGGAATAAATCCTTATTAACTGGTAATGGGAACAAACCATAGGTAGGGACAAGTACTCTTCTGCCCATTGGAAGGGTCAACTTTTTAAACTATCTTTATCATTTATTTCAATACCACACTAGCCTTTTGGCTTAGAAAAATTTATCAACCCAATTTTAAACCTATCCTTGTAATTTGCTTTACAAAATGACAAACAAATTAGCCCTTCTACCCTTTCTTATTGTACTACTCATCCCTTTTTCCGGAAAAGCCCAGATCAACCAGGACAAAACCGGAGCTTGGTACATGTATTTTTTCAATACCACCTTTAATGACAGCCAATGGGGTTTCCAAGGAGACATTCAGCACCGCAACTGGAACAAGGGGGGAGACCTTGAGCAATTGTTGCTGCGGGGAGGGTTAACTTACAAGCCCAAGGAAACAAACATCAAATTCACATTGGGCTATGCCAATATTACGTCGGGAGTTTACGGCGATGATAAAAGCACTTCCATGGAGAGCAGGATCTATCAAGAAGCCCTGTTCCCCTCCCAATTTGGCAAGCGATTTTATGCTACCCATAGGTTTCGCTATGAGCAGCGCTTTGTAGAAAACCAGGACTTCAGAACCCGTTTTCGGTACAATTTATTTTTAAATATCGCCTTGAATAAAGCGACCATGGAAAAAAACACTGTCTACCTGGCCCTTTACAATGAAATTTTCATCAATGGCGAAAGAGGTATAGGAAATGGAAATACGGTTGAAATCTTTGACCGCAACAGGTTTTATGTGGCCCTTGGCTACATGATCAATAATGACTTGAAAGTTCAACTGGGAGGCATGAGACAATCGACTGATCAATGGAGTAAAAACCAATTACAGCTCAGCCTCCACCATAATTTTTAAAGGCCCTATTCAAATTGCAATTTTTACATAAACTTCTATTTGCGCCTATGGATAAGGGATAGATTAGGCAAAAAAGAAAGCTTTGATCCATGGGCATGTATAAAAAATATGTTTAAATTTACAGGCAGTGAATGCCCACCGAATTAGGTGGGTTTCCACTATCTCCCTCCCAGAATAACAGCAGACGTACGGATTCATCCCAATCAGCTTTAATTATGAAAAGCAGAAACGTATTACTTGCAGTAGGTTTTGCATTGCTGTTCAATTTCAAGTCAATGGCTCAGACAACAGGTGACCAAACCGGAGCCTGGTACATGTATTTTTTCAATACCACATTTAAAGAAAGTCCTTGGGGATTACAGGGTGACCTTCAATACCACAGTTGGAATAAAACAGATGATATGGAGCAACTGCTGTTTAGGGCCGGGCTGACCTATAAACCTAAGAAAGCAAGTGTGAAATTCACCCTGGGTTTTGCCAATATCACATTTGGTCAGCAGGGTAAAGACCATACAAGTAAGGTTGAGAACAGAATTTATCAGGAAATCTTATTTCCCATCAAACTAAGTAGGCGCTTTTATACCACCCACCGTTTTCGCTATGAGCAAAGGTTTGTTGCAGACCAAGATTTTAGAACAAGGTTCAGGTATATTATTTTCCTCAATGTGCCTTTGAATAAAACCAATTTGGAAAAAGGGGCGATTTACCTGGCTTTCTATGATGAACTATTTCTCAATGGTGAAAAAAACATAGGGAATGAACAGGGAGTAGAAATATTTGACCGAAACAGGACCTACGCCGGTCTTGGCTACCTGATAAAAAATGACTTAAAAATTCAACTTGGAGGTATGCGACAAATTGCCAACTTATCCAATAGAAACCAGTTTATACTAAGCCTTCACCATTCGTTGTAAAAATGGACTTCCTTGCAACCAAAGTTAACATGCTGAAGATGGGAGGCCTTACCGATTTTTGCGGTATTGTTGCCCCTTTTTCCACAACAATGTTGACAAAATCATCTTTCAACACATCCAAGGGTGTCCATCCAAGTTTCGTTAATTGTGAAGTTATAGGCTATCCGTAAATCCTTCATTGGATAAAATGATTATAGCCTGTAAGTCGTCATATTTAAACGCATAAAGAAGCCTATAGGGCTTCAACAATAATAACCGCGTGGTGTCAACCCACGGTAAACAAAATATATAGTCAATTGATTTTGGCGGTATTGTTGCCCTTTTTTCTGCAACAATGCTGACAAAATCACTTCCCCACACCTAAAATAAATAAAAGCCGGATAAACCCGGCTCGTTTTCAATCATTGTACAACCCTTCTTTTATTCGTTTAACACATCAATATGTGTATCAAATTCAACTTCATTTCCATCCTCATCTTCAATGATAAACATTACATGGTATTCCCCTGCTGTGACATTGGCAGGAACATCTATGTGTTCATGAAATTCGACCTCAGACAACTCGTGGTATCCTTCTTCAAAAACTTCCTCCATTTCCCAAACCACCTCTCCTGCACCAGCAGTAAGACCATGGGCATGAATGTCAACAGTAATGGTATGAATCCCATTGGCTGCACCAATTAAAAACTCAACATGGAAATCTTCTCCCCTTACCACTTCGGCATCCATTTCGAATCCACCGACATGAATCAATTCTCTTATTTCTAAATGACCTTCCATTTCAGTAACGTTACCTGCAGCATCTGTAATTACCAATTCCACATGGTATTCTCCTGCCGGTGCGGTAGCAGGAATATCTATATGCTCATGAAACTCAGGGTTCTTTACCAAATATTTAGCATCCGTGTAGACTTCTTCAAAGTCCCACTCGACTTCTCCTTCGCCCACTTCCAGATCATGTGCATGAATACTCACTTTAATAGACTCCACATTTGCATAGGCTAGAATGGTAGCCTCCATATGAATATCCTTTCCACGATAGGCCACAGGCTCTGTTGAATGTGTGCTTCCTTCACCCATTTCAAAGGTGGAAACCACCGGGGGATCAAAGGTAATGTCTTCATCATCTTGACAAGAAAAAAAAACCAAAACCAAAAACGGTAATAATAACTTTTGTCCAATTCTGTGCATAAACAACAATTTCTTTACTGGTTAAATAATGCAATAAGATTGCACAAACATAATGCAATAATATTGCATTTACAAGGTTTTATACCGCTTTGAAGCGGAATATTTCTTTTAATTGAAAAATTCCATTTGCAACATTGTTTCACTCATAATATGACATATATTTGCAATGGTGTTGCAGAGTAGTTTATAGAAAATCCCCCTCAACAAAACGCCATATGCCGGCGCTATAAACACCTACTCGCTTCACTGAAATACATTTAAATCAATTTTATTCAAACCATGAAAAAAGAATTCAAGCATTTCCTATTAGCCATTATAGCTGTTTTAGCATTAGGTTCATGTCAGGAAGAAGCCGAACCCAACCTGCCATCACCCAGCATAGATAATGTTGAAATCGGGTTAAACAATGATGAAATTGGGGTGATTGGTGAGGATTTTCACCTGAACGCAGACCTCCTTGCCGGCGAATTAATTGAACTAGTAAAAATTCAAATTAACCCAATTGCCGAAGAAAGTTATGAAGCTTATTGGGACTTCGAATTAATCTGGGAAGAATACAAAGGAGCAAGAAATACAACCGTCCACAAGCATTTTGATATTCCGGAAGATGCCGTGGAAGGCTTTTATGATTTCCTTATCATCGTTACGGATCAAAACGGAACCATTACAGAAGAGAAACGGAGCATCACCATTTATAAAGGATAAAATCTTCCCTATTCGGAATCCCAGATCTTTATTGAGAAGGGTTTAATGAATTCTATTAAGGTTTTCGAGTAAAATTCATCTTCAATCAAAAGGCTAAACTAATATACTTATCCACCAAAAATATTATCACCTATTGCTTAAATAAAAGGGATATTGTTGTGCATGGAACAACAATATCCCAAAACTTAGTGGTCAATGAAAATAGCCTCCCAGCATTTTTACTTTCGGATTAAATAGGAAGTTCAGTTAAAGTTGAACGAGATATTGAATTTCGCAAGGCACTTGTGGTGTTATTGGATAAAGGCTCCCATAGCAATCCCTTTTTGTATTTAGTTATTTTATTATTTTTATTGGGATCCATCACCAAAAGGTAAATCCATTCGTTGTCAAGAAGTGATTTTAGGTGACTGTTTCTTCTCAAGATATCTGCTACCCGATTGATGGGAGCTTGAATCGTCACCGTCAATCGCAAAGGCTGATGATACATGTCATTATCGGAACTGTACAAAGATTGAAGCGGAAGTCCCATTTTGAGATCTCCTCCATTCCCTTGTACCACACCAAATTTACCTGTAATATTATGGGTAATTTTTGATCCTCCTCCATAGCTGCTATTATCCACCGTAGAAAAGTAGTAGTGATTATTGATCCACTGGGTCACCACCATGGGTCCCTGCATGATGGCTTCCAGGGCTTTGCCTGTAGTATCCAATTCCCAATCATAAGAATGAAGAAAGCAGCGACTGTCTAGATCGGTATTTTTGGTCAATTCTCGTCGCCCCACAATAAAGCCTGCGTTTTTTGCAAGTCCCCATTCCGGACGTGTTTCACTCCAGTTGTTTGCCTTTTCTTGCACTTTAGAAAGGTTCTTTCCATTGGTATGAAGTCTGTTTTGCGTGGCGCTTTCCTGCACTTTACGAAGGTTAACTTTCAAATCCTCTATAAGTATTTTATGGGTCTCTGGAGCTTTAGCGTCAAACAATACAATCCCATCTGTGGTAGTATTGTGTTCTGCCCCCAAAAACAAGGTGTTTTCTGGAATATAAATACCATGAACGTTGGCCAATGCTTTTCTTACATGCAACAAATTAGCCAGTTTTGCCAGCATCCTTGCATTGTGTCGTCCGGGGCTTGCAGCACATGCTCCACAATCTAAACTTGAGCTAAAAGGGTTGTTGGCAGAATGACTTCCATGCCCTACAAATAATACCAAAGGAGCAAACTTATTCCAGCCCATAAGGTCAAAGGCTGATTTAACAATGGACACCTTTTCTTCCAATGAAAGTCCGGGTACATCGGTATTTTCCTGACTTTTTTTAATTATATCAGGTTGGCAAGTGGCTTCCATCTGAGAAATTCTTTGCTGATTTTTTCGGTAGATTACACCCGGCATTATTGTTCTTGCCAAAAGTGAAAGTCCGTAAAAAACACCTGAAAATTCCACGTATCCAAAAGCAGAAGGCAACATGTTTTTCATTCGTTTAAGAAAATAATTACCAAATTTCCTGCGACTATTTTCCTTTTCTAAGGAGAGAAACTGCCCTTTTTTATCTACTTGGGCTGACTCCGAAACCGTATAGGCCGAAGACACAATTGGAGGGCAGGATTTTCGGGAAATTTCGTCCTCAAGACTTTGGTAATCCATTGCAATTCCGAAAAAGCCCGCATAACCAAAGGTTTCGTAATTCCCTTTGGACTCAATATGTCTACGGATTAATTCAGAACGGGTATCGATACAAAACACCATTTGGGCATTAGGAAGAAATGATTTTTTCGGTGTTTGTGTAGCATTAGCGCCTTTCTCAAGTTTTATGGCCAATTGATTCTGCCAACTTTGCTCCCAGGCCTGAAGCCATACATATTGTAGCTTAAGTAGAAAAGAGTCTGTATGAACCTCATTTACTTCCGGTAAAATGGGTACATTCATTTTTTTGGAAATCCATAATCGCACAGCTAAATAATCCATCAAATGGATCGGGAAGTCCTGCTGCCAATCAGAATTGGATTCTTGACGATGCTTGATGTATCCTATCCATCCAGGCAATGAAGCAAAATGATGGGTACAAATGTTGAAATAGTCTTTTTCAGTAAAATCACTTAACAATTGATCCAATGCCGCCGTACTGGTTTTTGGAATGTCTTTCAAGGAGGTATAGCCTAATTCTGAATCGTAGATAGCCAATAGTCTCCATGCAGAATAAAAACCTTCACTTTTAAACGGCATTTCCCATTCGGCAAGTCCTTCATCCATAAAGGCGGACAACCATTTTACCATCAAACGATCCACTTTATGATTGCCGTTCACTTCCTCTGAGAACTGTACCCCTTCCAACAGTTTAAGGTATTTTTCAGGCCGTTGAGGTAAGCCATTTTCTTTTAGAAGGTGATCCAGAACCTCCAAATCAATATCTCCTTTTTCCCAAGCCTGACGATAATGTTTTGCTGTCGGAAAAGCATTTGCACTAAATTGTTTTTGGGCTGCACTGACAGCATCAAAAAAAGACGCTTTTTCATACCCTGCCAAAGGATTTGAAGCAACAAAAGTATACAAAGGCCAGGTTGTGCCTATTACTTCCACGGCTTTATCAATACTGCTTAATAGATCCTGGTTCATATTGATTTTGATTTATACATTAGAATTGATTTTTTATTCGGTTGAGACAAATTCATCAATTTGACATAAACCCAAGGAAACTTTTTATAAACCCCAAGTTTCATAATGAAAAAGCCGATTAGAAAAATCGCACCAAAAATGATTTGTACAGATGTCAGTGGTAAAGGCTCCGAAATCTTAGGCATATTGGCCATGAGCATGGATACTCCATTGTACATCAAGGCGTAAAGCCCTATTCCTGCTATAAAAAGCATTGGTGGTACTATTATTTTCTGTATCGCTGAAAGGCTCTGCTCTTTTACGATATTATAAGTTGCCTGACCTATCGTAATGGCCACTATGATGGTCAACAATAAACCACTATTTAATAACAGTCCTTTCCCCGTCCAGTCTGCAAACAGATAAGCTCCCAGCCCTCCAAAAAACAAAACAACTACTCCTTGCAATGGTCGGATTCTTAATGTTTTTGGTTGCTCAGGTTTTGTCTGTGCTATTTCTTCTCCGGAGGACAAGAACAAGTATGCTTTATAAAACCCATGTAGAATTAAATGAACCACTGCAGCATTAAAGAACCCCAAGCCGCATTGCATGATCATGAAACCCATTTGGGCAATGGTAGAGCAACCTAACTTTTGCTTGACATTGACTTGCAGCAATTTTGTAAACTGAGCAATAATGGCAGTAAACCCTCCAACAATAAACAAAATATTCATGGTGGCGGAGGCTAAAAGCAAGCTGGAGAAAAGGGCCAACAAAATACCCGCTCCATTGACAAATCCTGCGTGCATAAGTGCAGAAGCAGGCGTTGGCGCAGTCATTGCAGAAAGCAGCCAGCGATGAAAAGGATACATGGCTGATTGTACGATAGCGGCCCCGATCACACAAATGGCAGAGAGCTGCAATAGATAAAATGGAATGTCATCAACCACTTCAGCTATACCACTTATTGTATATTGTCCGCTATACAAAGCCAATGGAATCAAACCCACTGATAGAAAGCCTGTTCCTGCTAAAAAGTACTTTTGTGTAAATTTAGCAGCCTCTCGTGCTTCTCCCCAATCTTTATCAATTCCAATCAATTGAGCCATTAGCACCCCCATAATCAACCAGCTAAAAATTAAGAGAAGAATGTGCTGAGCCATAACTACTAGCATTACAGACAAGGAAAAGCATAAGCACAGCCACATAAATCTGGAATGGAATTTAAATCCCATCAGATATTTACCTGAATAACTGCATACGATTGCACTAAAAAAGCTGACGGTAGTCCAGATCAAAATTGTGAAGCCATTGATTCTGAAAACATTCCTCCAAGTTAATTCAGGCATACCTTTGAAGTAAGAGATAAGGAATAGGGCGTTCCCTATAAATAGGAACCATAATTTTATGTATATAGGCCATTCCCAGAATGAAACTAACTACTGTTATATGGTCTAAGAATAGGTGATGTTGGTCATAAGATATTTTGACCAGCAATATCAGAATAAGTAGTCCTAGCATTGAAAGCGTTGAATTTTCCATGGTATGAATTTTAAGCTTTTGAATAGATTATTAGGTAACAGCAATTTCCAGAACCCCTTTTATATTTAGCTTTTGACCAAGTCCTCTCGACAAGTTTATAAATTCTTGAACCTTCTTTTTTTCCAATTCTAACTCTTGAATTCTCCCATCCAATTGCTCTGTTTTGGATTCATGATTGCCTTCCCAAATTTGAAGTCTTTGTATTTTGTGGAAGTTTATTTTTTTATTAATCAATCCCATAAGAACATGTGTTGCTTCTGAAGGAGTAAACTCTCCTTTTACCAATTGAATGATTTGTGTTGTTTTTTCTAATTGAGCAGTTTCTTTGTTGTCCATTTTATCTAAATTTTAATTGTTTGAATAATTTTATTTTGTTTAACGGCACAAAGATTAACTTTTAATATCATTAATTTTTATTTATATTTGTTATTATAAACATAAATATTATTTATGAATTATACCTTACACCAGCTCCAGATTTTTCTTAAAATATCTGATTTACAAAGCATTACGAAAGCATCTGAAGCA
>NZ_CAXBOC010000205.1:0-8844 GCF_963976465.1 uncultured Cyclobacterium sp.
AACCATTTGTTCGCCTACATGGTCTACACCGCCTTCTATGCCCACCCAGAAATCTGCTTCTGGGAAAGCGTTTTTGGAGGCGTAGGCTCTATTGTAAGCCCCTGTATAAGTTTCTACATCACCCTTGGGCTGGTCACTCACTTTAGAATCCACATTCAATCCCTGAACAATGAAACTATCATCAAATATACTTGAAAATGCATTTTCGGTGCATTTAACTTTTACAGGGTTTTTACTTCCGACGATTACTAACTGCTGTCTTTTCTGCTCCTGTAAATTTCTTCTTTTAGGGAATGCCATTATGTGAATTAAAATTGCTAAATATTTGCTTTAGGCCATATTATGGTAAACATGATTGACGTCATCGTCCTCTTCCATCCGCTCAATCATTTTGTTGATGTCTTCCTCTTGCTCAGAGGTTAATTCTGTGGTAGACATAGGAAAACGCTGCATTTCAGCACTTATTACTTCTATGCCTTTGTCTTCAAGTGCTTTTTGCATGTTTCCAAAGTCTTCGAAGGCAGTGTAAACAAAAATTTCCCCCTCATTCTCGTCTATATCTTCCAAACCATAGTCAATTAATTCCAATTCAAGTTCTTCCAAATCATAGTCGGCTTTGGCAAATCGGAATACCGCTTTTCTATCAAAGGTGAAGCTAACCGAACCACTGGTGCCCAATGAACCACCCGCTTTGGTAAAATAGTGTCTTACATTGGCAACGGTTCTATTGATATTGTCTGTAGAAGTCTCTACGATGACGGCAATGCCATGTGGGCCATACCCTTCATACACTACTTCTTCATAATCGCTTTCATCTTTATTGCTTGCCCTTGATATGGCAGCTTCTATCCTGTCTTTGGGCATGGAGGCACCCTTGGCATTCTGAATGATGGTCCGCAGCTTGGAATTATTAGCCGGGTCGGGTCCACCTGCCTTGACAGCCATGACAATTTCTTTGCCCAAGCGTGTAAACACCTTGGACATTTGACTCCATCTTTTGAATTTTCTTTCTTTTCTAAATTCAAATGCTCTTCCCATAATTTTTTATTTTTCCAATTTTGTAAAAATAATTAAATTTTTTGATAGGACTAATATCATTACAAAACTTACCACGACTAAACTAATCACAAGGTTTTGTGGATTTAATGAACTATGACACCCGATATACGTTTTATTTTTAGGTAATACAACCCTCATCTAAAAATTTTTAGTTATGGATCAACCCCTTCCAAACCTCCCTAAATTATCCCTTCCTCGAATAGTTATTATAGGTGCAGGATTCGCAGGTCTCAAGCTTGCCAGAAAACTAAAAAACAAAAACTATCAGGTGATCCTATTGGACAAAAACAATTATCACCAGTTTCAACCTCTCTTTTACCAGGTAGCCACGGCAGGATTGGAACCCAGTGCCATTTCATTCCCTTTGCGAAAGGTTTTTCACAATACTCCTAATGTGACCTTCCGAATGGCTGAAGCACAAAGAATCGATCAAGAAAAGAATCGGGTATATACTGACATCGGCTATTTGGACTATGATTACCTCATCTTAGCCATGGGAGCAGATACCAATTACTTTGGGATGAAAAACATTATGGAAAACAGTGTTCCCATGAAATCTGTCTCCGAAGCCTTATTTATAAGAAATAAAATAATCTCTAACTATGAAAGGGCCATCAATATTGCTGATCTAGACAAACGAAAAGCATTAATGAATGTAGTGATAGTGGGAGGAGGACCTACTGGGGTGGAATTGGCCGGAGCAATGGCCGAACTTAGGAATAAGGTTTTTCCAATGGACTATCCCCAGCTTAACTTTGACAATATGAAGGTGGTTTTGATAGAAATGGGGCCTTCTCTTTTGGCAGGAATGTCTCATTCTTCAGGCCAAAAGGCCAAAGAATACCTGGAAAGCCTAAAAGTAGATGTTATGCTTAATACTGCTGTTGAGAATTACGATGGGCTAAACGTCATTATCAATGGTGAAGAAAAACTTAAAACGAATACATTGCTTTGGGCCGCAGGGATTGCGCCCAACGGCATAGAAGGAATCGTAGACACACAAAAGTTCAAGAATGGGCGACTGCTGGTGGATGAATTCAACCTTGTTCACAACAGCAAAAACATTTATGCACTCGGAGATCTTTGTTTGCAACAATTGCCGGATTACCCTAAAGGCCATCCGCAAGTTGCACAAGTTGCCATTCAACAAGCAGATAACTTAGCGAATAATTTTCTGGGGCAATTAAAAGGAAAAGCACCAAAAGCTTTCCGTTACAAAGATCTGGGGAGCATGGCCACGGTTGGTAGGAAATTAGCTGTGGTTGACCTTCCATTTATTAAATTTCAAGGTATCCTTGCTTGGCTTACCTGGCTATTCGTCCATTTGATGGCAATTCTAGGTGTCAAAAACAGGATTTTTATTTTCCTTGATTGGTCTTGGAATTATCTGGCTTTTGATCCATCTCTAAGGTTGCTAATTAGGCCTACCTACGTAAAGCCCAAAGACAGGGAAGAATTAATTGAAGACAAAACCTAAAAATAAGGCTTTTTAACATTCCTTAACATCGGGTCATTAAACTTGTGTACTTGCAGCTGGTCTAACAGCTATACAAACACACAAAAAGTAAGAATTATGAAAAAGTTAGTAATTATTTGTGCATTGGTAGGAGCTACTTTTGCACAGGCCCAGGCCCAGGCCCAAAGGCAAGGAAATAGAGAAAGAGATCCCGAAAAAATGGCTGAAAGAATGAGTCAAAGAATGGGAGAAAAGCTTGACTTGACATCTGAACAGGAATCCCAATTGAAAAACCTCTTCATCGAAGATGCGAATAAGCGGAAAGAAATCGAAGAAGCCAGAAAAGCCGAAATGAAAGCCGCTAAAGAAAATCACCGGGAACAACTGGAGGCCATTCTAAGCCCCGAGCAGTTAGAAAAATGGAAAGCAGAAAGAAAAGAAATGGGTGATAAAATGCGAGAAAGAAGAAAAAGGCGTCGTGGCCCTAATGAATAATTGGCCGCTAAGGTGTCAAAAAAGGTATTGATGCTGTTTCAACCCTTGTTGTCAAAGCCTGAGAATGAGGATTGATAACACAGCAAAACCTAAGGTTTAGGTGCCTAATCATTAATCCTAAAGGTTCATTAGAAATGGACAAAGCATCAGACTTTATAATTATTATTCTGTACAGATTAGGTATCCCATTGCCTATTTGAGCCAAGGTTTCTATACGACCTAAACACTGTTGTTTTGGCCGTATAGAAACCATTGGCTTTTTTTATGCGTATAGCCAACTTAGTGTAATTTTACCCAGTCCATGAAAAAAGCCATCATTGTTTTCCAAAAATTTCCATCTCCAGGAAAAGTAAAAACCCGGCTAGCCGCGACTATCGGCAATGAGAAAGCCGTTTATATTTATTCCTATCTTTTAAACTATACCCATAAGATACTCTCCTCAATCAAGGCTGATGTTTTGATTTTTCATGAAGGCCAAATTGATAAACAACAATACGCAGAAGACAATTACTCTTTTTACCCACAATGCGGTAAAGACCTAGGACAAAAAATGAGCAACGCTTTTGACCAAACCTTTGAGCAAGGGTATGATCAAATTATCATCATTGGCACAGATTGTCTCGAACTTCGTTCTAGACATATTGAAGAGGCCTTTGCTTGCCTAAAAAATAATGATCTGATATTAGGCCCTGCCGAAGATGGGGGCTATTACCTGATCGGGCTGAATAAAAATGATGGACAATTGTTTGAAAACATAGTTTGGAGCAGTGATTCCGTATTTGCAAATACCATGGCCATTGCCACCGAAAAGCAGCTAAAAGTACATCTCTTGGAATGCCTCAATGATATCGATGAATATTCAGACTTAAATGATCAATTAATAGCACTCATTTCAGAAATTGATTCCAAATAATTAAAACCAAATATGCAAGCCCAAGCCCACATAGAAACCTTGAAAGCCAAACAACTGGTAGGCCTTAGTTGCTCAACGAGTCTCGTAAAAAATCAAACAGTGGCCTTATGGAAACATTTTATGAAAAATAGACCAACTCATTCGAGCGAATTTATCGCCATGCAGGTCTATGGACCGGACTATTTTACCTCTTTTGATCCCACAAAAGTATTTGAACAGTGGGCTTGTGTGGAAGTTGTTAATTTAGAAATTATTCCGGAGAATATGGTACCCTTTCTGATTCCTGCAGGCTTGTATGCCAAGTTTAATTATAAAGGCCCAAGTACAGACCATAGCATCTATGATTATATTTACAGGCAGTGGGTCCCACAATCAAAGTATCAATTAGACGATCGCCCTCATTTTCAGGTGATGGGAGAGAAATACAGCAATACCTCAGCAAGTTGAGAAGAAGAAATATGGATCCCAATTCTAAACAAAAAATCCTAATTAATCCCAATCTTGAACGCGGATTAGGCAATCGAGCCTTCGGTTTTACAGTGAAAATTTAAAAATAAAATAGAATCTGGGGACTTGTAATGATAGGTTCATGCTATTGAAGGCTTCGTCTAACTGATTTAAATTATAAAGGAGAAAATAAGACATACTCTTTTCGATTATAACTGGTAACAGGAATACAGATACTGGATAGTAAAGGACTACAGGTTTTGGTTATTTCTAAAATTTGCCTGTTACTTTTAAATGCTAAACCTAAAGTTGTATTTTCTATCACCTCAATCTCTGAAAGACCTTCGATTTCTTCAAATAGGTTAACACCTAAATTTAAAAGCCTACGTTCTTCTTCCAACACAAGTTCATTTCCTTCCAAAATATAATTTCCCACCAAATACATGGCATAGCCCAAAGTTTGATTGCTCTCCGGATCTTTAAAGTAAATATATCTAAAATACCTTCCGCTTTCATCAAACCCATAAGCATCTACTTGATTAACGCCCTGGTTTTCCATGTAAACTGAGTTTTCCCAGTTCCCAATAAGGCTTTGGACATTGATGTCTTGCTCCTCAACACAACCCACCCAAAATAAGGTTATGATAAGCATTAAAAAAATGGGATACCGTTTCATAATAATTTAATCTTGTTACCTATTTATGACGAACTTATGATCCATTCCGTCCTAAATAAAGCAAAATAAACTTTATTAATACAGTATAATCGTCTTTCCAATATTCTTAAAGAACTAAAAGTTAACTTTACATCTGGATTTCAGAATTAGTTCAAGTCAGCTGAAAGGCGAATATTTTCTACTTTTGGAATTAATTATTCATTAGCCTTAGGCCAAATTCAATAATCCAGAACCAATCTTTATAAAGATATCAAACCCCACCATACTCCCCTAAACCTAATGACTTTTTTATACCTCATATACATACTATTTGCCATTAATGTAGCGGTGGGCTTCAAAATCTACTTCAAGGTAAATGGCCTTTTAAAAAAACATAATCTTGCCATAAAAAAACAAAGCATCAACCTACAATATACTGCCAAGGAACTTGCCCAACTTTTTGAACAAACGGATTCGGAGGAATTAAAACTGCAAATCCATAAAATCATTCGCCAGACCAAATACAATTATTGGTTGGGCAGGATTTTCTTTGTCTTATTTATTGGCATAGTGATTTACCTAATTTTAGCACAATAAAAATTTACTCAAAACTAGTTCAAAATAACCACCTTCTACAAATACCACAACGGAGACTAAGCCAACTGTGCTTTCCTTTTATTCTTCTTTTTCGGTTTTTTCATTTTATTGATCCAAATCAAGGTACCAGTCACCGGTAGGCTTGTCGCAATTAAGCAGGAAATAAAATAGAGTAGCTTAGAAAAAGACCCATAAACATTGCCCAAATGTAGGGCTTTAATGGATCCGGATATGCGTTCATTCAAAGGCTTTTCCTTAAAAATATCTGCTTCCACAACCTCGGCACTTGCCACATCAAGAACCAATTTATCTGAGGCTGCCGGAGCAAAAAAACCAGCTTTTTTCTTGCTGATGCTAATGGTTTTGCCACCATCTTTAGGCAAGCTTAATGAATATTCTCCTTCATAATCCAAAACTTGGTCTGCACTGTATAAATAATCCTCTAGCGGCAATACCTCAATTTTTTCCGGCTTCTTTTGCTCTCCTTTACCTTTTTCTTTTTCCGCTCCAGCCGGACCATGTCCTCTTGCGCTTCTTTCCTTATAGGTTCCCAATGATTTTTGCAAGGCTTCTCTATACCATGGAAAGGAAAAGAAAGGCCCTGTCACACCCATTAAGAATAAAATGATGGCAGAATAAAATGCCAGAGAATTATGCAGATCATGGTTTATTCTCTTCCAATTTCCGCTCAATTTTACTTTTAATCCTTGACGCCAATGCTTCGCCTTGCGGGGCACCCATATCACCAAGCCGGTTAGCACACCTATGGTAAAAAGAATGGTGGAGGCTCCTGTAATATAGCTTCCCAATTTCCTGTTTTCTAAACCTTCAAATATTGGTTCTTCAATTTTGTCTAATAACAACCATCGGTGCAGGCTAAACATGTATCCCATAAAAGTCGCTGCAGCATTTTCTTCTTTGCTATTGCCCAGCATTTCACCGGTGTAGGGGTTAACGAAATAGGTGGTTCCGGACCTGCTTCTGTCTCCTTTTGCCCTGGCTGAAATCTGAAAGCTTCTTTCAGCATCTGAAGAAACCCTTACACCTGTAATGTTTCCATCAATCAGCTCCCTGTTTTTATCAAGTAATTCATTTGGAGAAAGCCTAGCTACACCATCAGTCTTGCTTACTTTATAAAGGTGAGAAGCATTCCATTCTCTAATTTCAGTATTGTAAACATATATTGTACCTGTGAGGCACACTACTAAAAGTACTATGCCACTAATCAACCCTGCCCACAGGTGTATGTCGTTGAAAAATTTCCTAGTTTTCTCCCACAAAGTGTTATTTTTTTGCTTCGCCATTTTCTTGGTTGTATTGATTTTGTAAACAACAGAGTAAATAACTCTTTCAAGCTATTTTCACCCTCAATATTTATAGGTTTCAAAACCCGTCTTTTTTCAAAATCATAACAAGCTTACCCTGCTGTGATTTATCCTCCGGACGGCCTTTAGTAGTAGACTACCGTATGAATTACCAAATTAAGTTTAGACCCATCACTAGAATTCTTTCCCTTAATCTTGTAGGAAAGGATGGAAACACAAATTTAAACATTATTTAGATTTAATCTAAGAAAGATTTAAATAAGCGACAAATATAAAAAAACCTCTCAATTGTAACGAAAGAATCGATAAAAAAATCAGGTCCGTAAGCAGCTAAAAAAGAGACCCTTAAAACCATCAGAATTTATTCAGGGGGTAAAAGGTTAAATTATTTTGGTGTTTTTTTGCAATGCCCATCCATCAAACCTTCAAAGGTTTTACTGAAGGACAGACGTAAAGCATAAATTCCCTACCGGAAAAAGTCAGTATTTTCCACAAAGAAACTTTCTCAAAAGTGCGATTGATTGCCATTTATCAAAGTAAAACACAGAACAAATCGAGAATATTTATTAGGATAAATGGTATTATCCCAGCCGAAAATTAAAATACAAAAGCACCAAACAATCCCTAGCTTCCCCATCTAAAGATAGCGGTATCTAGTCGTTCGGCATAAAAGATACCACCCTTAATGCCTCGGCATCTAAGGCCTTATCTCCGGGCTTGGGAATAAAGGGCCGGACCATTTCCCCTTCTTTGGTAATGGTCACCATCACACCTACTGTGCCGGAAACTCTTTTTGCCCTTGCAGCATGTGGATACTGTACATTATTGGCCAAAAAATACAAAAACTTAGCATCCCCGCCGAGCAATACAGGAATAGCGCCGGTTTCTAATGGTACCAACTCTTGGTCTTTTAAAATATATACCGCCTTAACGGCATTAAAATTTTGCAGGTATTCGAAACTTTTTGTTGTGTAATTGTACTTTTGGATTAAATGATTATCTGTATCAAAAAATTCCCAGCTACCGGACTTATTCCCCTGCCTAAACTGGCCCATCACCCGGAATCCCAACTTCCCCTTGTACTTCATTTCGGCAGCGCCTTCTTTTACTTGTGAGCCTTTAAGCACATGGTAAGTAAAAACTCTATTTGGATTTTTACTTTTCTCCTTTACTTTTTGAAGTTCTTGAGAGAAAGAGGAATATAATGCGGAACAACATAAGGTAATGGTAATTAAAGATTTTATCCTACTATTGTTCTTATTCATGGTTGAAAGGGCTTATTGAATGACTCAAAGTTACAATATTCTTTTAATTTACTAACCTTTTAGGAGTTCAATTTTTCAGCAAATAGTGCCTTGCAAAAAACAGCTTTTTATACCTATAAAATTATATGGCCAATATTTTAAAAAGCATCTTCCACCTTAAAAGACCTGAGGGTAAAAAACACATTGCTCCCAATGGTAAAAACCTTATTGGGTGATGATTTTACCAAAATTGATTTACCCAAATCATCTTCTAATGCTACCAGTTGGTGATCACCGTAGAAGGAACATTGCCTCACTGTTCCTATCAGGGCCTGTCTTAAGCCTTTTTTCACTTTGATCTCTTCGGGTCTAAAATTAATTTTCACCTTGTTATTAAAAACCTTGGAGCGCTCGTCATCTATAAACCCAAATGAAGTATAAAAACCATCATCTGTAGCCGTAGCTAGTATTTCATTTCTTTTTCCAAAGAAATTGGCTACATAAGAATTTAATGGCCGTTGATAAATATTTTGTGGGGTATCAATTTGTTGTAAATAGCCTTTATGAAACACAGCCAAGCGATCTGAAATAGCCATGGCTACAGCGCTATCACTTGTTTCCACCAAGACCGACATGCCGGCTTTTTTCAAACA
>NZ_CAXBOC010000206.1:0-8803 GCF_963976465.1 uncultured Cyclobacterium sp.
CGTCGACCCGTGCGCGCAATGCGGCGAGCCGGTCGCCGGCACCGACAATATCGAGCACAATCCGTTTGCGTTTTTCGGGGGTCATTGCCAGCATGTTTGCCGTTTCAAGGATGACCGCCATGCTTACGGAAATAAATCTAATCCCACACAAACATTTCGGAATGCCGGGGCGATTGCAAAAGCACATGCTGATTTATACGATGATTATTGCCATTACCCTCACGGCATTCTTCGATCTAACCCGTATTGCCTCTCTGGGAGCTATTTTTTACCTAACAATGGATGTAATACTCCAATGGGGTGTATTAAAAAATCTTAGAAAAAAAATAAATGTCAATGTTGCCATTGTTATTGCCGCCATTTTACTTGACCTTATTGTATTAGGCGCATTCCTCTGGATAAAGGTATCCAATGATTTTTTGGTAATTGTGGTTTCCATAGTACTGATGTTTTTAGTATTTGTTGGAGAAAGGAGGTTTTTACAATGGAAAACGGATGAACCAGAATAATTTATATAACACTAAATAACTAAAAAATAAAATTGTTATGGAAATTTTAATTGTAGCAACAAAAGATTGTCAACACAGGCCAATACTTGAAAAAGAATTGCAAAATGCAGACTTACCCTATACGGTCAAATATTTTGAAGAACATCCAGATCTAGTTGAAAAATATCAATTCAAGCATTCACCGTTGCTAATTGTGAACGAAAGGGTAGCGTCAATTGGCATGCCTGATTTGGATATGATAAATAAATTGAAAATGAAAAACGTGAACATTTCGGAAATAAGGACAGGGAAGAGGGACCATAACCATATGATAGCCAAAAATATTGAGGAAGGACTGGTGGAAGTGGACACGACCTGGGGCCGTATTCAGCCAATACAGGCTGCCGTGGGGGTAAGAACAGTCGGGGAATTGGAGGTGTACCAACACCAAAAAGAGGGGAGGCCCATTGTTGATGCCAGAAAACCTGATTCTACCAATGGGGTAACCATTCTTGGCGCTGAAAACATCCCATACGATGAATTAGTGACCAGAAAAGAGGAGTTAGATGAAAAAAAGCATACTATCTTCTTTTGCAATGGCCCGCAATGCCCCCAATCTGCTACAGGCATCAAGAACCTCGTGGAAGCGGGGTATCCGGCCGATAGGATTTTATATTATCGAGGCGGAATGCATGACTGGATAACATTGGGGTTGATAGTGGGAAAAATATGAGAAAATGCATAATTTATATCTGTTAAAAAATTTGACATATAATTCATACAAAAGAGGAACTACAATTGCATCCGGAAGATTTTGAAGTGGATGCTTTTTATTGGTTTGAAGGCATGAGAAACCCTGACGATAATAGTATTGTGTATGCCACTAGTGGCAAGGATGGTATTAAAGGTGTATTGGTTAATGCTTATGAGGTATACAGTAGCAGCATCAGGGGAGCAATTGTTCAAAAACTTAAAACGAACGACATATGATTGAGTTAGATAACATATCCACGTTACCACCTAAAGAAGCGATCAAAATGGAAACTAAAAATGCACTGAAAAAAATCCGAAAAGAGCTTTTTCACCTGCAAAATAAGTTTTATGCCGATGGAAGGTACAGCATGCTAATTGTTCTTCAGGGGCTTGATACCTCGGGAAAGGATGGGGTCATCCGTCATGCTTTTAGTGGAATGAACCCACAAGGTGTGCAGGTTACTTCTTTTAAAAAGCCTACAGCTGACGAGCTCAAACATGATTTTTTGTGGCGCATTTATCCTCATTTTCCTGAGAAAGGAAAGATCAGGGTCTTTAATCGATCCTACTATGAAGATGTTTTGGTGCCTTCCGTCAATAAAAGTCTATCAGGCGATGTATTGGATCACCGCATCAATTTGATCAATGAATTGGAACATCACCTGCTAGCCAATAATACTTTGATCTTGAAATACTACTTACATATATCTGCTGATGAGCAGGTAGAGCGTATTGAAGAGCGTAAAACGAAACCACACAAACGCTGGAAGTATACGAAAGAAGATGAACTGGTACCCAACCAATGGGATGATTTCCGGGATGCTTACGATACCCTACTTAATGCATGTGATCACTTGCCTTGGCACATCATCCCTGCAGATAAGCGTTGGTTTCGCAACTATACTGCTGCTAAAATATTAGCCGAACAGCTTGAAAAACTTAATTTGGATTACCCAAACAAATAAAAAATAGACATTATGGAAAATCATAAAGAGCATAATCACACCCACCATAGGCACGAAGAAAGTAAAAAGCATGAAGATCATTCGGGGCATGAAGGTCATCAACATGGTGGACAAAGCAGTCATTCAGGTCATAGCCCTGGACATGGTGAAATGGGACATGATCACCATAAAATGATGATTGAGGATTTTAAAAAGCGCTTTTGGATCGCCCTGATTCTCACCATCCCAATTCTTGTATTCTCTCCAATGATACAGAGATTCTTGGGCTATGAATGGTTATTGCCCGGAAATGCTTACATCCTTTTTGGCCTTTCAACCATCGTTTATTTTTACGGAGGATGGCCTTTCTTGAAAGGACTAAAGAATGAGCTGAAAGAAGGTGCCCCAGGCATGATGACTTTAATTTCAATGGCCATTAGTGTGGCCTATTTTTATAGCTCTGCGACTGTATTTGGCCTTGTAGGTGAGGATTTCTTCTGGGAGTTGGCTACCCTAATTGACATCATGCTTTTAGGCCATTGGCTGGAAATGAAGTCAGTTCTTGGAGCTTCAAAAGCTTTGCAACTTTTGGTAAGTATGATGCCTTCGGAAGCACATAGAGTAAAAGGGGATAGTGTGGAAGATGTAAAATTGGAAGACTTACAGAAAGATGATATTATCCTCATCAAGCCTGGTGAAAAAGTCCCTGCTGATGGAATTATTGTAGAAGGGGAAAGCTATCTGAACGAATCCATGCTTACGGGTGAATCCAAACCTGTAAAAAAGGGAATGGAAAATAAAGTGATTGGCGGGTCACTCAATGGAAACGGTTCTCTAAAAGTAAAAGTAGAGCATACGGGCAAAGACAGCTACCTCAATAAGGTGATTACGCTGGTTCAAGAAGCACAAAAATCCAAATCCAAGATGCAGAATCTCTCTGACCGTGCGGCTAAGTGGCTTACTTATATCGCATTGGCGATAGGCTTTGGTACACTGGCCATCTGGTTATTTTTAGGATTTCCTTTTGTGTATGCCCTAGAGAGAATGGTTACCGTAATGGTGATTGCCTGCCCACATGCTTTAGGACTGGCAATTCCATTAGTGGTAGCTATATCTACCGCTGTGTCTGCGCAGAACGGTTTATTAATTCGAAACCGAACTGCTTTTGAAGAATCGCGTAAAATCTCAGTCTTACTCTTTGATAAAACAGGAACATTGACCAAAGGGGACTTTGGAGTTACCCGGATTGAATCCGTAGATAAGAACTATGACTCAAACGAAGTGTTAAGACTTGCGAGTGCCTTAGAGCAAAGTTCCGAGCATCCGATTGCTGTAGGAATTATTAAAAAGGTTAAGGAAGAAAATGTCACAATACCTAAGCTTGAAAATTTCAATGCGATTACGGGCAAAGGAGTTGAGGCCAATGTGGATGGCAAAAAAGTCAAGGTGGTAAGTCCTGGGTATTTAAGAGATGAAAAAATTTCTATTCCTGAAGATGCTTATAGTGATGCCGCTGAAACAGTTGTTTTTGTTTTAATTGAGGGAAAATTGGCAGGGTACATTGCCCTTGCGGATGAAATTAGACCTGAATCAGCAGAGGCTATTAAAGTATTTAAAAAGAACAACATTAAAGTGTTGATGGCAACCGGAGACAATGAAAAGACCGCCAAAGCAGTAAGTGATAAACTGGGATTAGACGGTTACTATTCAGAAGTGCTACCCCATCAGAAAGTAGAGATTGTAAAGGAGTTACAAGCCAAGGGAGAGTTTGTCGCAATGACAGGTGACGGAGTAAATGATGCACCGGCACTTGCGCAAGCCAACGTTGGAATCGCGGTGGGTTCAGGTACCGATGTGGCGGCCGAAACGGCTGATATTATTCTTGTCAACAGCAATCCACATGATATTGCCAGTCTGATTTTATTTGGTAAAGCCACTTATAACAAAATGATCCAAAACCTGATATGGGCTACTGGCTACAATGTCATTGCCATTCCTCTCGCGGCAGGGGTGCTTTATTCTTCGGGCTTTGTATTGGGGCCAGCAGTGGGAGCTGTATTTATGAGTTTGAGTACCATCATTGTTGCGATCAATGCTCAATTGTTGAAGAAAAAGATTGGTAACAAGTAATGGGTAATCGGGAAATGCTTGGCAGGATGGCAATTATCTTGCTTAGTATTTTTGTAGTAATGAGTGGGTATGGCATGTTGCTACCCGTTTTACCCTACTATACGGAACGACTTGCCCTAAAGTCCGGTGTAGTGGCTGATGAGGATATCAACTATCACATAGGTATCCTTACCAGTATCTACCCGTTTTTTCAACTGTTATTTGCGGTTGTTTGGGGTAAGCTATCCGACCGTTTCGGTCGCAAAGGACTGATCATTATGGGGTTGTCAGGCTTTGTCATTATGCAGGTTATGACGGGGCTATCAACTTCATTAGCCATGCTATATGTAGCCCGTATTTTAGGTGGTATATTTTCATCGTCTGTTATACCGGTGAGCAATGCTTACCTGAGTGACCTTACCAGTAGTAAGCAACGAAGAAAAATACTTGCATGGTCAGGAGTGGCTGTCAGTGCAGGTGTCATTGCTGGGCCTATGATTGGTGGTTATTTGGCTCAAACCAATCTACATTTTAATAACAGATTGGGGCACTTGTTATTGGATAAATTTAGTGTGCCTTTCCTTGCAGTTGCATTGTTAGGAATCGTTGCTTTAGTGGGGGTTGTGCTGTGGCTCAAAAAACCAAAGAAGCAATATACCAATAACCCTCAAGGAAAACCCATAATGATGGGGATGCTGGCGAATCCTGTTTTTCTAAGGCTCTTACTATTATCGTTGGTGATACAATTGGCCGTCACGCTATTTGAAACTGTTTTTTCCGTGTATGCCAAAGATATCCTTGTCTTTGATACCGCACAAGTTGGTCTTGGGTTTATGCTCTGTGGTTTGATCATGGCTGTTTTACAACCCATCTTTGCCAGTTTCAATGAAAATATCCTGCCTATGAGGCTGCAACTGATTATAGGGTTTTTACTGGCTGCCGCATCAATGGGTATTTTCACCCTAATGACTACTGACTTCTATGTATTCACGATGATCATAATTTTTGCCACAGGCGGGGCGATGGTGACACCAAACCTGATCGCCTCGATCTCGTTTATTGATGAAAACAATACCGGGACTTATTTGTCCACTCAAACCTCTACCAATAGTATCGGTCAGGTATTGGGGCCGTTGTTAGGTATGTGGATTTATTCTTTTGGCAGCTCATGGCCATTTCTGATTATCGGGATAATCCTGCTGCTAGTAACTCTTTTTACCATGCCGGGATTAAAATTTATTAAATGATAGCTCAACATTAAATATAACTGAAATGAAAAAAATAGCGGAATACTTAGGCGATCAGACAGAACACTTGCTGCTACATACTTGTGACACGATTGATAAAACAAGGCTTACCCTACCAGGGCCAAACTATCTGGATCAGGTTTTTCTGAATTCCAATAGAAGCCCACAGGTACTCAATGCACTAGCCCGGTTATATAACAGTGGCAACCTTGCCGGAACAGGTTATTTATCCATTCTTCCGGTTGATCAGGGTATTGAGCATACGGCAGGGAGTGCCTTTGGGCCTAATCCCGACTATTTTGATCCGGAGAACATTGTACAACTGGCCTTAGAGGCGGGTTGCAATGGAGTAGCCTCAACATTTGGCGTACTTGGATTGACTTCTCGGAAATATGCCCATAAGATTCCCTACATCGTCAAGATTAACCACAATGAGTTACTTACATATCCAAACAAGCATGACCAGATCTTATTTGGGTCTGTAAAAGATGCCTGGAATATGGGTGCATGCGCTATTGGAGCCACTGTCTATTTTGGGTCAGCCGAATCAAATAAGCAGATTCGTGAAATTTCAGAAGCATTTGCTTATGCCCATGAACTGGGATTGGCCACTATCCTATGGTGCTACACCCGAAATGAGGCTTTTAAAACGAATGATAAGGACTACCATGCTGCTGCTGATCTGACAGGTCAGGCCAATCATCTAGGAGTAACCATTCAGGCAGATATCATCAAACAAAAACTACCTGATACAAACGGAGGTTTTAGAGATTTAAAGTTCGGCAAAACGTCTGAAGAAATGTATGCCAAATACACTTCAGATCATCCCATTGATATGTGCCGTTATCAAGTAGCAAATTGCTACATGGGTAAGATAGGATTGATTAACTCTGGTGGAGCATCCGGAGAATCCGACTATGAAGATGCAGTAAAGACAGCCGTGATCAATAAAAGAGCAGGTGGCATGGGCTTGATTTCAGGAAGAAAGGCATTCCAGCGACCGCGAAAAGAAGGTGTTGAACTGCTCAACCTGATCCAACAAGTGTACCTGGATCGAGAAATTACGATTGCTTAAAGCAATGTTTCAAGTTTTGTTGAAATGGTCGTTTAAATATTGGGTCCATACATCCAAAGAAGACTATAATTTCATACATCAAATACTGGATTTTTAAATCATAATGCAGGGAATAGCGTTTATTTACTGAAGTGTTAATACAATTTTAAGATGGCGGAGAGTATAAAATTACATGTTAAAAATATGGTATGCCCACGGTGCCTAACAGCAGTTGAGCAAATAGTGGAAAGGCTTGAAATACCATACGCGAATGTAGCGTTGGGAGAGATTGATCTTAAGCATGCTATAGATGATGAATCGAAAAAACGGCTAAGTGAAGCCTTGGAAAAAATCGGTTTTTCGCTCATAGATGATCGTAAAAGCCGATTGATCGGGCAGATGAAAAATTTGATTGTTCAAAAAATCCATCATTCTCAGGACGTTTTGGAGGTAAAGTGGGCTGATTTTATTGCAGATCAACTCAACTATGACTATAAATACCTGGGTATGCTTTTTTCTTCCGTAGAAAGCATTACCCTAGAGCAGTATATCATTCGCCAGAAAATCGAGCGCATTAAAGAATTGCTGATATATGATGAACTTTCACTAAGCCAAATTGCCTATCAGTTAGGATACAGTAGTGTGGCACATTTGAGTAGCCAGTTTAAAAAGGTAAACGGCATGACACCTTCTAATTTTAAAGGTACTATTGATAAAAAAAGAAACACATTAGATAATATCTAATTACTGTCGTCCGAGTAAAACTAAAATTCCGGAAAAATATACCTCAATTAGCTAAAAATGAATATTTCAAAGCTCCTCTGAAAACTACCCCCATTTGATCCATGAATTTTACATCATTTAGGTGGGTACGGGATAATTTCGCAATATCTATTTCTCAGCAACTCGGTTTTCGGGAATACGATTTTTGTCGGACGCCAGTAATATCTAATTATTCAAGATTTTGATTTGTTCACCCCTGCTACTGAAAATTTTGTAAAAACTTCAGTAAATCCTATAGTACTTATTTCTCCTTAACTTCCGAATTTTGTAATGTTCTATTGCGAACAATTAGATTTAAAAAGGATATATGGAAGCCATAAATAATACAAAACCCAAAGAAAAACCATCTCAGAAGATGGGCAAGACACAAAAACAATCCTTTCCGGTAACGGGTATGACTTGTGCATCCTGTGCTTCCAGCGTGGAATCCATTCTTACCCATACTGAAGGAGTGGCCAAGGCAAGTGTTAATTTTGCCAATAGTTCAGTTTTGGTAGAATATAAGGATTCACTCAGCTCAGAGAAACTTCGTAAAGCCTTACAGTCAGTAGGATACGATTTGATTATCGATGCTGAGAACCCAGCCGAAGCACAGCAGGAACTTCAAGAAAAGCATTATCAGGAAGTAAAAAGTCGTACCATCTGGGCTGCGATTTTAACACTACCGGTATTTACTTTGGGCATGTTTTACATGGACTGGGTGCCGGGCAAATGGATTTCTCTGGCTTTCACCTTTCCAGTCTTATTCTGGTTTGGTCGAAGCTTTTTCATCAACGCCTTCAAACAAGCTAAATATGGAAAGGCCAATATGGATACCCTTGTTGCCCTGAGTACAGGGATTGCCTTCATTTTTAGTTTGTTCAACACCTTATACCCTGAATTCTGGTACAATCGTGGCGTTCATCCACATGTATATTATGAAGCGGCTACTGTAATTATCACGTTTATTTCATTGGGAAAAGTTTTGGAAGAAAAAGCAAAATCCAATACTTCCTCCGCCATTAAAAAACTAATGGGCCTTCAACCCAAGACTTTGAAGGTGATTATGGATGGTGAAGAAGTGGAGATGCCTATCTCATCTGTGCAAAAAGGTTATACCATATTGGTTCGTCCTGGGGAAAAAATCCCTGTAGATGGTGAAGTGGCTGAGGGAAGTTCTTTTGTAGATGAAAGCATGATCACAGGAGAACCCATACCGGTAGAGAAAACGAAGGGTGAAAAAGTATTTGCCGGAACGGTGAATCAAAAAGGTAGCTTTCGCTTTAAGGCTGAGAAGGTGGCCGGAGAAACCCTATTGGCTCAAATCATCAAAATGGTGCAGGAGGCCCAGGGCAGTAAGGCCCCTGTTCAAAAGCTGGTTGATAAAATAGCTGGAATATTTGTCCCTGTAGTCATGGGCATTTCCATCGTCACATTTATCACCTG
>NZ_CAXBOC010000207.1:0-8772 GCF_963976465.1 uncultured Cyclobacterium sp.
CGGCACCATAAAATCCCAACCTATTTCAATATTTTGACTGGTTTCAAATACCCTGATGGCCCTTGCGTAATCATATGGATCTTCGTCAGAAAGTGCTAAGGCCATGCCTGAGTTTATTGGTGATGTGACTACATTTACCGGTGCCCATCGAGGGGAATAAATATTCCAATTGGGAATGGCTCCATTGTCTGTGAGTTGGTCGAAGTCATCTATTACCGGACCATGTACGGCGTACCTGATAGGAGTTGGTACTTTACTTACCCACATGTCTTCCTTATTCATGCTGTAGGTAAGCCACATATCATCACCCGGTGGGTTACCGTTTCCCTCAACGATACCTCTGACATAACATGGGCCAAAATCTTTCCATCTACCATAGAATCTTCGTGGCGGAACTTCCCCTTGCACCAAAACCATGTCATCAAAAATAATTCCGTCATCAGAGCTGACGACAATAAGCGGGTACCTGTATTCATCAATTTTTATGGGATTATAGATTAAGGCATAGCGATTGTCTTCGGTTTGCTGTGCCCATATTTTACCACCGGCCATGGTAAGCGTTTCTGCCTTAACAGGGTTAGAAAAGTGTTTTCCTCCATCTGTTGACAAGGCGGTGGCGGACCTTTTCCAAAAACCTACGATGGCACCATCCTTTCTTGAATAATAAGAAAACGCTTCCCCTCCGCGTTTGCCTGTATAGAAGCCATCTACGCCATTGTCTTCATCTCTCCATTGTAGGGTAATCAGGGTATTGTCTAGCAATTCCTCACAGGCGGCAACAAAAGCTCTGTCATTGGATGTTTTATAAAATGGATAAGAGGTGTTGGTCTCATTCCATTGGGTATGGCTATTGTACCGGATAAAATAAATAGGTCCATAACTGCCATCTTCATTGACCTCTCTCACCACTCGTCCGATGCCCCCCTTTTCAAATGGATCTTCTGTGTGCCCATAAAAAGCAAGGGTGAGTAATTTGCCATTTTTACTGACATAGAACCCCATCCGTTGATGCATCATATAGCCATCATACCCTTCAGGAATTTGGACACCTTCAGGTGGAGTATATGGAGGGAAAATTACTTCCGGCTTGGACCACTTCCTACCATCTTTGGACCTGATCATTAAGGTTTGCCCGGGGGCTATGTGTTCATCTACAGGATTGCTTAGGTATTGTTGATAAAACGTACCCTTCCAATAAGCCAAATTAGAAGCATGATTGTAAGTCCAGCCATGGTCATCGGCCAGGTTGGGATTGGTTCTGTTTACCCGTAATGTTTGTCTGCTGTCCACACCAATAGCATACCTTAGCCTTCCTTCATGGAGGTCAGGATCAATGCTGTTTCCTCCAATATACCGCACCGGTTCATGAATGCTGCCGGTTTGGCTTAAGGCGGTTAGCGGCAAACAAATGAAGAATAATAGTCGACAATAAAAACAAAGGTGACGGGTAATCATTGAATTATAGTTTAATAAAGATTTTTTTCTTGTACAGGAGGTATGCAGGAATAAAATTGATCATTACAAACAAAATTGCATAAAGCATACTTACCAAATTTACAGGTAGTCCAATGCCTGTGAATAGGTCTAGAAAGTGTGCGTTAAGTGATTGACCTCCGATTTCAAATCCATAAAAGAATAAGGATAATACATCGGCTAAAACGTACACAGAAATAGCATTGGCCCCAAAAATAATTCCAACAGAGGTGCCTTTCTTTTTACCAAGAATATCTACCAAGAAATAGCTTGCTCCCAAACCTATAAAGCCTGCCCCACCCGTAATGAGTGTAAAAGAACTGGTCCAAAGGTGCTTGTTAATAGGGAAAACTTGAGCCCAAAGTAAACCGATCAGAACGAGTACAAGTCCAATTGACATAAGGTAATTTGATTTTAAATTTTCATGGAAATTGGACAATAGAATCCTTCCTGCCAAAAGTCCTAAAATACCCGTTACTATGGCAGGAAGAGTAGAGAAAAACCCCTCAGGATCCCAGCTTCCTTCCCACATCTTACCCGGTAAAAATATGCGGTCGATCCAAGCGGCAAGGTTTCTTCCCGGTTCTAGCATAACAATGCCCTCGTCCGGTGTTGGTATCAAGGTCATGCAGAGCCAGTAAAATACAAGTATACCTCCACCTAGGTATGCTTGCTTTTTCCAACCTACATTCAAAAAAAGAAATGAACTTGCCAAAAAGACAATAGAAATCCTTTGTAAAACCCCTGCGATGCGCATATGGGAAAAATCAAAGTCCGGAATAAGGTTTAGAAATATTCCTAAAACAAAAAGCTTAATGGCACGAATAATTATTTTTTTGTACATGCCGGCTTTTGGCACGCCTTCATCTAGTCTTTTAGAATAAGCGAAAGCCACAGAAACACCTACCATAAAAATAAAGAATGGAAAAATAAAATCTGTCATTGTCATGCCATGCCATTCTGCATGAAGTAAGGGTGGATATACATGGCTCCATGACCCGGGGTAATTCACTAGAATCATGGCTGCGATGGTAAACCCCCGGAGAGCATCCAGAGATATCAATCTTGTAATTGTAGGCTTCATACAATATATTTTTTTTATTTAATAGTCAATTTAATACCATAAGGTGTAATAATAAGGCTACTTAAACATTTTAATTATGAATAAAATCACTCAGATCTTTACCTTTTTAATTATTATAAATGGTTTTATTTCCTGCCAAACATCTCCAAATTGGAATGAGGCGGTAGAAAATATTTATATCGATTGGGAATTAAAAACCAACTTCACAGCAGCGGAGGGACAGTTTGAAGCTGTTTTTGGAATTGAAAATCAAAGCAATTATTTACTCGGTGAGAAAGACTGGGCATTATTTTTTAGCATGTCGCCCAGAGGTATTGTTTCTACCGAAAATGCAGACATCACCCATATCAATGGAGATTGGTATAAAATAAGTCCTATCAAAGGTTTCTCTTTGGCCCCAGGTGAGCGCATAGAAATTCCTTATGTGGGTATTGAAGGTGTGATCAAAGAAACAGATGCTCCTATGGGGATGTATTTTGTTTTTTATGAAGAGGACGGGGAATCTGAAGAAATTGTAGCTGTGAATAATGTGAAGGTCAAGCCGTTTTTGGAGGATAGGCAGCGTTTGAGAGGAACCATGGATAAGGAAGTACCTTATTCTGCAGAGAGTCAATTCGAAAGCAATTCCCAATTGGTGAAATTAGAAAATGAAGATTTGTTACCTATTATCCCTACTCCCTTTCAAGTAAATAAAGGAGAGGGCAATTATACGATAGAGGAAGCCTTGTCAATTGGTTTTGAGAAGGGATTATCCAATGAGGCGAAATACCTCAGAGATAAACTAAGTGACCTGACAGGAGAAAAGTTTTCAATGGAAGAGGTAAGTGGGGATCATTCAGGGATTGTTTTAAAGCTTTCAAATATAGAGGTGAATGAAAAAAAAGAAGAAGCTTATCAATTGGCAATTGACCCAAGTGGCATATCCATTTCAGGAAGTGATCCTGCAGGTGTATTTTATGGATTACAAAGTTTATTGGCTCTCTTAGGCAATGAAGCTTATCTAAACCAAAAATTGCCGTTGACTTTACCAAACATAATGATTGCAGATGCGCCAAGGTTTGGTTTCAGAAGTTTACACATGGATGTGGCGAGAAATTTCCAATCCAAAGAGACGATTAAGAAGACTTTGGACATCATGTCCCATTATAAGTTAAATCATTTCCTGTTTTATACCACAGAGGATGAAGGGTGGAGAGTGGAAATCCCCGGCTTGCCTGAGCTGACTGAAGTGGGTGGACAAAGAGAACACACCCAAAGCATGGATGATCCTGTTGTTCATCCGGGCTATGGCTCCGGGCCTTTTGCTTATACTGAAGGAAAGAATGGAAGTGGGTTTTATACCAGAGAAGAATTTGTAGACATTCTAGAATACGCAAAAGCGCGTCATATAACGGTGATTCCTGTGCTTAACTTTCCTGGACATGCTCGAGCAGCCATCAAATCCATGGAAAAAAGGTATTTGAAGTTGATGGAAGAGGGGAAGAAAGAAGAGGCTGAAGCATACCGCTTGGTAGATCCGGAAGACCAATCAGAATACATGTCTGCACAGTCATTCAAAGACAATGTGGTCAACGTGGCTAGTGCCTCAACCTACGATTTTTATCTTAAGGTAGTGGATGAGTTGTCGAAAATGTATGATGATGCCGGCTTAAAACTCAAAAAAATGCATTCAGGAGGAGATGAAGTGGCGGAAGGAGCTTGGACAGCTTCACCTCAAGCCAAAAAGCTTCTAGAAAGCTTGCCTGAGATCAGTGATCCAAAAAACCTTCAAACCTACTTTTTTAGCACCTTATTGGATAAACTGGCGGATAGAGATTTGGAAATGCATGTATGGGAAGAGATGGTTCTGTTAAAAGACGAATCAGGCGTCTACAAACCTAACCCGGAGTTTGCGGATAGAAATGTTGTACCTTATATATGGAACAATATGTTTGATTACCCGGATCTTGGGTACCAGCTGGCCAATATGGGCTATGAAGTCGTGCTATGTAATGTGTCAAACTTTTATTTTGACTTGGCCTATAGCAATGATCCAGAAGAACCGGGCTTGTATTGGGCAGGGTTTGTTAACACCAAGAATGCCTGGGCTTTTGCACCTTATGATTGGTTCAAGACCACTTATAAGACCAGCATGGGTGAGGTTATTGATAGAGAGAAGGATTTCAATGACATGGTCAGGATTGACCCTGCTGCGAAAAAGAATATTATAGGACTAGAGGCACAGCTTTGGTCGGAAACAGTTAAAGGTCCTGAAATGGCTGAATATTACATGTTTCCTAAGATGCTTGGTTTTGCAGAGAGTGCTTGGGCAGCTGAACGAGATTGGGAAAAAGAACCTGATTTGAAAAAAATGGACCAAAAAATAATGAAGGGCTGGAATGAATTTGCCAATAGAGTAGGACAAACAGCTTTTCCAAAACTGAAATGGTGGAATGGAGGGCTAAATTATCGTGTGGCTCCTCCTGGGGCAAAAGTTTTGGATGGTAAATTATATGCCAATGTAAATTTCCCTGGCTTGGAGATCAGGTATACTACCGATGGAACAGAACCTACTTTGACTTCAGCAGCTTATACAGGGCCTATAGAGATCGATAAAGAAGTAAAATTGAAGGTATTTGATAATACAGGCAAAGGTAGTAGGTCCATTGTGGTGAATCCAAAAGTATGGGAGTTGCGGGAATCGAAATAAAAAATAAAATTTATTTTAATTTTTAAAGTTAAGCTTGTGTTTTGTTTGGTTGCTGGCGTTTGGAGGAATTGAAAAAGAATTTTATTTTTCAAAGGTTTAAAATTTCAAAATATTTGTGTTTTTTAAAGCCTTTGGCAATTGTAAATTCCTCGATTTAATAATTCCGTAATCCATAAAAAAGATAGAATAAAAACTTAATGTATAATAATATAACACAATTTTAATTTTAGGGTAATATATAGACAAATTTTGTAATCAATTCATTAAATTTTTATAAAAAAAATCATAAAGCATTCATTTACAATTATTAGCGATTTCTCATTTTTCGCAAAATGAAGATTTAAATACGTGATTTGCGCAGAAATTACCAATTTATTCCTTGATATTCATGAATAATTAGAAGGCCAAATAGGATTTACATATTCTATTTGGTCTCTAGATACTTTATCAAAACATAAATAATTGGAATATGGAGCAGCCTGACAAAAAAACAATGGATGGTTTTCGAAATGGCGATAGAAAAGCCTTTGAAAAAATTTACCAATATTACAGAATACCTGTAATCCGCTTCAGTGTTTCCATAATTAAGGATGAACAGGAAGCTGAGAATATCTACCATGAGGTGTTCATGAAAATTCTTAAAAGGAGGAAAAACATTAAACCTGAATTAAATTTTAATTCTTATGTTTTTACTTCAGTAAAAAATGAAATTTTTGACTACCTCAAAGCCTTAAATAAGAACAAAACTTTGAAAGAGCAATTTTGGGAAAGGATTCATCAACAAGAGGATGACTGTGCCCAGGTTAAGGAGGAGCAATTGACCAAAATGGAACGAATTATCAGAAACCTGTCTCCCAAAAGAAGGCAGATTCTGGAGATGAACTATTTTGAGAAAAAGTCCTACAATGAAATTGCTGATCTTTTGATGATTTCTAAAAATACTGTAAAAAACCAGCTGGTAAAGGCAAAGTTTATCCTAAGGAAGGAAATGGAATAATTTAAGGGATTAAACAATTGCGTTTGAGTAAACGAAGTTGTTTTTGAATGAGCCATTTCGTTGATATGGGAAAGTATTGTCTATTTTTATTTTTTAGCCTAATTATATAGAGAATTGGGCTTTTATCGGTATAGTTTTTTACGTTTTTTTTGTGTTTCTGAGCCATGTTTTACAAGGCTTGGTACCCTTGATTTTATGTGGCTTGTTATTCTAATATTTTAGAAAGCGCCGGCTGTGATTTAGAGAGATTATTTTTTATGAAATAATTTCACCTCGATTGGGGTAAGGTGCCTTTCACGGATAATTCTTCTGCAAAATTGTATTGAAATAATAAATAATAGTAGGAGGAATTACCTATTTCATAGTATAACTTTAGTGTTTGCCTTTAATACATAGTTTTAATTCTTAATATTTATTGTCTCATGGCTAAGGTTAATTGGTTTTTACTGTGGTTGCTTATTCCGATTAGTTTCCAAGGATTTGCTCAACATGCTTTCATTGGGAGCAATAGGGAGCTATTTGTAGATGACTTTTTGATTGATCAGCTGGATGGGGCAAGCTTGAAATTGCATGCACCAAAAGATGAAGGTGTGGCCTTTTATTTAGACAAACCTTGGGAAGGGAAGTTTTCGTTGTATTCAACCATTATTAAGGACGGTAATATTTACAGGGCATATTATAGAGGCTTGCCTGATGTAAAAGAAGGCAATAATAGGGAGTTGACCTGCTATGCTGAGTCTCAAGACGGAATAAATTGGTACAAACCGGATCTTGGCATTCATGAAATTAATGGGTCGAAAAAAAACAATGTAATCTTAATAGATAAAGAATTGACGCATAATTTCAGCCCTTTTATAGATACCAACCCTAAAGCCAAGCCTGCAGAAAAATATAAGGCAGTGGCAGGTAAACAACGAACTGGTTTGTATGCCTTGTCTTCAAGTGACGGCATCCATTGGGTCAAGATAAAAGAAGAAGCGGTTCTGAAAGAGGGGAATTTAGATTCTCAGAATGTAAGCTTTTGGTCTCCAGTAGAAAACAAATACCTGATATACTTCAGAACCAAGGATTCCGGATTTAGATCAGTAAGCAGGACTTCTTCAATTGATTTTGAAACATGGAGTGAAGGGGGAAAGATGAAATATGGCACAGCACCCTTAGAGCACCTGTATACCCAACAGACTAGCCCCTACTTTAGAGCACCACAAATTTACCTTGGTATAGGAGGCCGATTTATGCCGAATAAGCAAGTTGTTACAGATGAACAAGCCGATGCGCTTGGCGTTGACCCTAATTATTATAAGGCCTGTTCGGATGCTTTTTTAATGTCATCCCGAGGAGGTAATAATTACAATAGGTATTTTATGGAGTCCTTTATCAGGCCGGGTATAGGTTTAAGCAATTGGGTTTCACGAACAAATTATCCGGCATTAAATGTGGTTCAAACCAGTCCCTATGAAATGTCCATATATGTAAACCAGGATTATGCGCAGTCAACGGCTCATTTAAGGAGGTACAGCATAAGATTGGATGGCTTTGCTTCCCTGTCTGCAGGGTATGACGGTGGGGAAATGATTACCAAGCCATTTGTTTTTGATGGCAAAGCATTGGAGTTAAATTATTCCACCTCTGCTGCAGGTGGGATTTATGTTGAATTACTTGATGAAAACGGCAATAAAATTCCAGGCTTTTCCAAAGAAGAATGTCAGCTAATTATAGGAAACGAATTATCTAGAACGGTATATTGGAATAAATCTACCAATGTTTCCAGGCTTTCGGGCAAGGCTGTCAGGATGAAGATATATTTAAAAGATGCAGCGGTATATTCATTTAGATTTTATTAAAATGTTGGTATTAAAGAAAATTACACTATTTGCTCTATTCCTTTTTGTTCAAAGTCTGGCCTTGGCCCAACTCCCTAATATTGGAAATAATCGGGAGTTGTTTGTGGATGATTATCTGATAGAAAAGTTAGAGGGGGCCGAATTGACTTTGCACGAACCAATGGATCAAGGAGAAGTGATAAGGTTTGAAAAGCCTTGGGAGGGGGCATTTTCAGCTTATTTCACAGTAATTAAAGATGGGGATACCTATAGGGCATATTATAGAGGGGTACCCAAAGCAGGCAGTGATGGGAATGATGCAGAGGTAACCTGTTATGCGGAATCCAAGGATGGTATTAATTGGACCAAGCCGGATTTGAAACTATTCACGGTGAATGGTACTAAAAAAAACAATGTAATATTAGCGAATGCTGCACCGGTTACGCATAATTTTAGCCCATTTTTGGACAGCAACCCCTTGGCTAAAAGTTCAGAAAAATACAAGGCTTTGGGAGGGACCAGAAAAAGTGGTTTGGTGGCCTATGTTTCTGCAGATGGAAAAGAATGGAAGAAGTTGCAGGAGGAGCCGGTTTTTAGGGAGGGGGTCTTTGATTCTCAAAATGTAGTTTTTTGGTCTGCTAGTGAAGCGCAATATGTTTGTTACTTTCGGACTTGGACAGGGGATGGTTACACGGGCTTTCGCTCC
>NZ_CAXBOC010000208.1:0-8685 GCF_963976465.1 uncultured Cyclobacterium sp.
AACAACCCTACTAGGTGTAAAATTGTAATAAAGATTTTAGCTAATAGCGTTTTTTCAGGCCTGAAGCTCATCCAGCTCTTTTTGATTTTGGGCATATAAAACAGAAAATTAAATATTGAGGTATTATTTTTGTTTTCAATATAGTATAAGTGTTTCTTTACACTTTTGTTCGAAAGAATGAATACGAATTTAACATAAATTGAATCACACAAGCCATAAAGGTCAATCAAATGGTACTTTATAACGTAACTATAAATATTGATAGGGATAGGGAGGAAGAGTTTATTGCCTGGATGAAACAGGAATACCTCAGTAGGGTGATGCAAACCGGACTCTTTTACGAAAAACGTTTTTTTCGACTATTGCAGGAAGACAATGGGAATGGAATAAATTTTTCCGCTCAATTTTTGGCAGAAAACCTTGAAGACTTAGAATTCTTTCAAGAAAGGTATGCAGAAGTACTTAGTGAGATCCTCAAAGAAAAGTTTGGAAGCCAATTTGTTTCTTTCAGGTCTGTTTTGGAATCAGTTGATTAAATTCTGGAAGCTTGATTAGCTTCCCAACTTCATTAATAGATCCCCTTTTCTCTTGATAATTAGAAGGCCAAAATGCTCGTTCAATAAGGACTTACACCTATTTTCTGCAAACAAAGCACGAGAAGGCGTATCATAAAGCAATGTCATCCTAAGCAAGTTTTTTACATAAGCCGGATCCTGACCTAGGCCTTGTACCCACTTTTGAAGTGTTTGCCTCCAGTCTTCTTGGTATTTTTCGAAATGACTCTTACCGTCAAATCTCAACTCCAATTGGTTGGAACCAAATTTATACCTAAAAATGCCAGCCAACTGCTGATAAATAATCGACAAATGTTCATCAGGAAATGACTTTACGGAAAGAATTTTTAAATACGTATCATCATGCAATTCGAGAGGATTGAACAATAGTGTAAAGGCTTTTTTCAGTTCATCCACCATCATTTGCATCATCTCCTTCTCCACAGCTTCCTGGGCTTGCCGTAGAATATAATTTTTATCTAAAGGAAATAGCTTTCTTTTCATAATGAGCCTTTGAACTTGCAAATTAAAGAAAAGTAATTTGAAAAATAAGGCAATGAAGAATTTACAGCTTAAAATTTTTGATTTTCCTTGAATAAAAAGATTTTAACCCAAAAAATTAAACGGTAATCAGAAAAAGAACAGCACAACCTACCTGGTGGAAGCGCTATTAATGGTCTGTCCAAAGAAAACTGCATTTAAAAACATTTTATTGGTTCCATACCAAAAAGCCCTAAAATTTGGGTTATCAACAAAGCCTATGGTCTTTCCTCTACCTTTTCCCGAAACTTGAACCACACCTTTGTTTTTTATCGATTCCAGGTTTTTTGGATGCACATAGCCGCTTGCTAGTGGATCATTAGTATAAACCACAGGATTAGCGTAAGGATTTCCCGACAGCTCGAGAAATTGATTCCCTCGTTTAAATACATGTATATCTCCGGTCTTATACCCATACCCAATAGGATGAGTCACATCTAATTTTGCCTTGAAAATAGCCCCTCCGGTTACTTTTGCTCCTCTATCGTTGGTTAAATCAGCGTATTTCTTTTGGCTGGTACTGTCAGAATAATCTGCACTGGCAAAATTAAACACTGCGATGTCATTTTTGGCTAACCAATTCATCGCAGACCCCCTACTAATTAGCGTACCTCCTTTTTGAACCCAGGTCTTTAGCTTTTCGGCTTCTCTCTCACCAAAACCTCCGTAATTTCCGGTGGGCAATATGATCACATTGTACCTATTGAGATCAGCTCCTGACATCCTATGTGTAGGCATCAAAGTAATTGGAATCTCCATTCTCTGATCAAAAAGATGCCATATTTCTCCTGCATCAGAACTGCCCACACCATCGTCCACTAGAAGGGCAATGGATGGTTTTTTCAACACACTGATACTGGGTGAACCAAGATTTACACCGGCTGTAAGCCCCGTAGTCAAAGCATGAATATTAATACCTGTAGTGGCAGCTATTGATTTAAGGTCTTCATAAAACGCCTCCTCACTCCGATCTGAATTTCCTTTTTCAACCAATATGGTTCCTCTACCAAAGCTTTTCTTATCCTTGGTCTGGAACTCCTTATGACTAACCCTTACTTGATAACCAAGATCCATTAACTTATACAAGGCCTTTGGGGCATAATATTCCTCCCATTCAAAGGCATAACTGTAGGCACCTGCTTTACCAACAACTTCACCCTTCTTAAAAGTGAGGCCTTTGCTTACATTTTCTACTTTAGCAAGATTTAAAATCTTACTGCTTAGCGACATATAGTTTAAATTGAATGACATGGGTAGGTTCCATGTAGACACGTCATAGAACAAACTATCCTGAAAAGTAGTCCTTGTTTCAAACAAGGAGTTGATAAGCCTGTATTGAGGTTGATCCAATGGAACAATGAATGACTTTCCTGATTTGAAAGGCACGCCATTTAGAGTGACATCTTCTTCTAAACTATAAAGCTGTATATCGTGGCGCAATAAAACATCTGCAAAATGAAATGTTCTGCCATAATCCTCTAAAGCACCAAAAATTATCGCCTTGTTGTCATCATTAGTATACGCTTCCTTTGCCTCCTTATAAAAGTCTGACATATAAGTATTCAATTCTACCCTGAGGTCTATGGCTGCATCGAAGGAAGAAAGTGCCGTAGTAAATTGATTTCTGATGGTAAATGGAAATGATATTTCTCCAAAAACATTTTCTTGCAGGTGCCCCCTGGAAGAGGCCTGCTCAAATAGAATTCCCACGGCCCCCTGGATATCCGGATAGGTAGAACCTTTACCGAAATAATAATCATCAAAACTTTCTTTGGAATAATAGAGTGAACCTATTTTATCCAGGTATTTGGCATGATACCCAGCAATTTTTTCTGTCAGTTCAAAATTCTTAGCCGGTGTAAGCGGGTTGTTTCGACTCGGTATACCTGGCTGAAAAAAGTAGGTATTGTCCGTACCCATTTCGTGAAAATCAAGAACGATATTTGGTAGCCAGGCCTGCAGTTGAGCAATCCTCCCTTGAGATTCAGGATGCTGGACGGGTATCCAATCCCTGTTTAAATCGAACCAGTAATGATTTGTTCTCCCTCTAGGCCAGGTTTCATTGAGCTCCCGGTTGTTTCGGTCCCCATTGGGATAATAACTTTTATGACTATTGACCCAAGAAGCAAACCGGTTGATTCCATCCGGATTTATGGCAGGGTCTATTAACAAGATAATATTGTCTAAATCTTCTTCTATTTCTTTAGCTGCTGTAAAGTGATAGGCAGAAAGCAATGAGGCATTTACCCCGGAAGATTCATTTCCATGAACCGAATGCCCCATATACATTACCACTGGCATACCTTGAAGATCAGATTTAAAATCAGGATACCTTAATCCTCCACGCTGCTCTTTTAACTTATCCAGTTGTTTGATATTTTTAGGAGACGAAACGGCCAACATCAACAAAGGTCTTTTTTCGTAAGTACTGCCATAGTTGATTAAGGTTGCCCTAGAGGATTGCTCGGCCACCGCCCTGTAATAGTTGACCACTTGGGTATGATTGGCATGCCACTCACCCACTTCAAAACCTAAAATGGAGGAAGGTATTGCAATATTCTCATCATAGGTATAATCATCCGGAAGGTAATAATCAAGATTAATATCCTGAGCACCAACTACAAAAAATAGAAATAATAATGCACTGCTAAATAGTCCTCTTTTCATTTTTAGTTAGGTTTAATACGCAAGAATACAGACCAGTCTTTTCAAGAATGAAATTATGAGGTTTTTTATAAATAATACGACCAGTCGTCAAAACTTTAGGAGAATATTTTTTTCAAAGCAAGGTTAAGGTCTCCATATTCAAATTTGAAACCTGTACCTTCTATTTTTTCATTGCTCACCCGGTTTCCCCCTAAAATCATATTGGCCATCTCTCCTAGTCCTAGTTTAAGAGCAAATGAGGGAACTCCTATATTTACAAAAGGTTTCCCTTTGTATTCGGCAGCCCTTTGGGTGAGAATTTTATTGGTGACAGGGACAGGACCTACGGCATTATATATGCCGGACAATCCATGATTTTCAAGGGCATAGGCAAACATTGCGGACAAATCTTCGATAAAAATCCAACTCAAATATTGTTGGCCTGAACCCAGTGGTGCTGCAACAGGTGGCTTTAGCATTTCTTTCAAAGCTCCACCTTCTTTGGCCAACACTATCCCAATCCGAAAAATCACAGTACGGATCTCCAAATCCTGAAATTTTTCTGTAGCATTCTCCCATTGCTTCACAACATCCGCCAAAAAATCATTCCCTGCAGGATCTCCTTCAAAAACCAATTTCTCCCCGGTATCAAATCCATAATAACCCACGGCACTGGAACAAACCATGGCTTTGGGCTTATTTTTGGACTTCTTTAATGCTTCATAGAGCAGATTACTGCTTTTAAGCCTACTATTCAAAATTACTTTTTTGCGTTGGTCAGTCCATTTTTTCTCCGCCACACCGGCACCTGCCAGATGGATTATAGCATCTGCCCAATCTATTCCTTTCTCATCCAATTCGCCCTTTTTCGGATCCCAAAAGAAAGCCTTTTGATCGTATTTTTTTGGACTTCTGCTTAACCAAGCCACTTTTTTGCCTTCGGCTTCCAGTGTTTTTGTTACAGAAGTACCTACAAGTCCTGATCCTCCGGTGATTAGTATATTTTGCATAATTAATTGCTACCCTGAAATCTTAATAAACGAAAATTACACGCCACAAAAATTATTCCACCATGCGAACAATAGCAAAAAATGCTATAAAAGATTTGAGGGTCTTTAAAGTCCACATGTAAGCAATAAATTAGTGAAGCGTAACTTGGTGAAATTACAGGTAATTATAAGAAAAGTTGGCCACAATAAGTGAGTGAATCCCCTAAAATCCGCGCCTCAGCCTTGCGTATGCGCAGTAAAACTTTTATCAAATGTTTACCTATATTTGTGGGCAATTAGACAGGGGATACTATAAGGAGCCAATTTGCAGTATCTCAAGTAATGAGCTCAACTCATTTACACAAAGGTTCCGGAAAATGTTTCCTGCTGAACAAAAAATGTATTCATTCCGGCTTATCGTTTTCCGGAATCTAAATTGTTCAATACATGTCAAATAGGAACCGAAACCTCCTTTTGTTTAACAAATTTATTTTTAAAGAATTAATCCCCAATGTGGCTTACGCTGCTAAATGGCTGGTTTTGGCGCTGATCATTGGGAGCTTGGTAGGATCTGCTTCGGCCTTGTTTTTAACTTCCCTCTACTGGGTCACTCAATACAGGGAATCCAACCTTTGGATCATTCTATTTTTACCAATAGGAGGGTTTTTTATTGGCTGGATATACCATCGTTTTGGCACTTCTGTAGTCAAGGGAAACAATCAACTTTTAGAAGAATTTTATAATCCCTTAAAGATAATTCCGTTGAAAATGGCTCCTTTGGTACTTCTAGGCACCTTGCTAACGCATCTTTTTGGTGGTTCGGCAGGAAGGGAGGGCACTGCCATACAAATGGGAGGAGCGATAGCAGATCAATTTACGAAGTGGTTTAACCTTAAAACGGATGATCGCAAGATGGTCATAACAGTGGGAGTGGCAGCTGGATTTGCTTCTGTATTTGGAACGCCACTTGCCGGTGCTGTATTTGCCTTGGAATGGCTAATTATAGGCAGGCTTCGATACGAATCTATTCTTCCGGCTTTTCTTGCTGCAATTATTGCCAATTATGCCTGCGAAGGGGTTTGGTTGGTTCACCATACCGAATACTCAATCCCGACAGTGCCGGTCTTTGACCTCATCAATGTGTTTTGGGTGATCCCCGCAGGAATATGCTTTGGGTTGGCAGCCAGGCTTTTTTCAAAATCCACGCATTTTTGGTCAAATTATTTTAGTAAAAAAATTAAATACCCACCTTTTAGACCGGTGGTAGGCGGTGTGATCATAGCTGCCTCCGTCTTTATAATAGGAGACACCAAATACATTGGTTTGGGAATTCCCACCATCGTAGATTCCTTTTCTCAAGACCTCCCTTGGTATGATTTCTTAGTAAAAATAGCCAAAACTTCCTTGACCTTAGGCTCAGGATTTAAAGGTGGAGAGGTGACACCCTTGTTCTATACCGGTGCCACCTTGGGCAATGCCTTGTCAGCAATAATTCCATTGCCCGTTGCCTTATTGGCAGGCATGGGATTTGTGAGTGTTTTTTCCGGAGCAACCAACACTCCTTTGGCCTGCACTTTAATGGGAATTGAACTTTTTGGGGCTGAATCAGGCGTGTACATTGGCTTGGCATGTGTCTTGGCTTACCTGTTCAGTGGTCACTCCGGTATCTACAATTCACAGCTTATCGGCTCACCTAAAAACCAACAATTTTTAAGACGAAAAGGCAAAAGGATTGGTGAACTCTAATTAAGCAAAAACCAAACTTAAAGTAAAAATTGACCCTTGATTTTGGTTGTTTAACAAATTTTAATGAAAAGATTTGTTGAAATACACAACAAAACAAAAGGTATCTCCGTATTGATTCTGGATTGAACTTAATGCTATGAACAATATTACTGCAATGCGCAAGGCCATAGGAATTTTCCAATCTTACGGAATTCCTTTAACAGGAAAGAAAAAAGCTGCCAACTTTTACTACGATTTGAGGATGGACAAAATTTTTGTCTCAGGGTTGATCTTCGAATTAGAATACGAGTTGAAGAAAGAACTGGAAGATGACAAAATTGCCCGTATTCAAACCCCATCAGAATTGATTGACACCCTTTTGAAAGCCTCATAAGCACTGCTTGCAAAAGTTTTTTTTCCCAGCTATGTAATTTCCAGCTCAATTTTTTTGCTGATTTTTTTACATGGAATCAGTATATTTTTTTATGATGAATATTCTTTGTTTTTCTATGAATGAAAAGCTCCTATCCTAATTTATCAGGACAGTAGAAAAACTGATTTTTAGCCATAAATTTCACCTTCGAAAGCTTCGCCCGTATTAGTTAGACCCTATTTCCAAAGCTACATAAAAGCTTGGGAGGCCAAATACCAATCATTTCACAGGGATTCGAAATTAATGATCCCACACTGCTACCAATCAAATAATAAATTGGGCAAAACTTGAATTAAATCTCAATTTTCTTTTACTTATGTATTCATTCTAAAAGTATTATCAAACCCAAATCATGAAACAAAGAAGAGAATTTATCAAGAAATCTATTTTTGGAGCAAGTGGATTAACCATTGGAGCCATGAGCTTTAGTGCAAAATCTTATGGTTCCATAATTGGTGCCAACGATCGTTTTAGGATGGCTGTATGTGGAGTCAATGGCCGAGGTAAATCCCATATCGGAAATTTCTCAAAATTAGAGAACGTTGAGATTGCCTATTTAGTAGATCCTGACAAAAATGTACTCAATGAACGTGTACAATCTCTTCGAAGTGGAGAAACCAAAAGCAATAGAGTAAAAGGTGAAGCAGATGTTCGCCGAGTGCTTGAAATGAAAGACATCGATGCCATCAGTGTGGCAACTCCAAATAGCTGGCACTCCCTAATGGTGGTGTGGGCCGCACAAAATGGAAAACATTGCTACGTTGAAAAGCCGGCAAGTCATGATGTCCACGAAGGACGAATTGCACTGGCTGCCGCCGAAAAATATGGAATAGTCGTGCAACATGGCGCTCAAAGAAGGAGTAGTGACGAATGGCGCGATCAGGTAAGTGATATTAAATCCGGAAAATACGGTAAAATGCTGGTTTCCCATGGCTTTGCTTGTAAGCCAAGGGAAGGCATAGGTTACAAACCCAATACTGCCCCACCAAGCCATTTGGATTGGAATTTATGGAAAGGTCCTGCAGTAATCGATCAGTACAATGAAAATCTGGTTCATTACAACTGGCACTGGAATTGGCAAGTTGGTAATGGAGAGTTAAACAACCAGGGGACCCATCAACTGGACGTGGCCTATTGGGCCTTGGATGATGAAGTGGCCAATACACACCCCGTAAGGGTAATGGCAATGGGTGGCAGATTCAACTGGGATGATCAGGGAGAAACACCAAATACAATGTTTGCTATAGCAGAATTTGCCAATGGCCAACAAGTGTTTTTCAACGTTAGAAATGCCAACCATGAAGGCTATGTTAGGGAAGTGACCAACCGCTTCTATTTTGAAGATGGAGGCAAGCTGATCGATGGAGAATATAAGTCACACAATGGAAGCCAAGCACGCAATGTTGATGTAAAGAAAGTACCCATGACTCCGGGAGGCGCTTTCGGTAGCTTTGTAAATGCCTGCCGCGCCAATGATCCAATGATGGCCAATGGCAATATGTATGACGCGCATTACAGTTGCACCTTGGGTCACTTGATGAATATTTCTTACAGACTTGGTGAAAAAGTACCTTTCAATGCAAAAGCAGGGAGGTTTGGGGACAATAAATTGGCCTTTGAAGAATTTATGAAAATCCATGAAATCGCAAGAGATGGTATGGGTGTACCTGTAGATCAGGCGGATTATATCGTCGGTCCTTGGTTGGAGTTTGATGGAGATTCTGAATTCTTTGTTGGTGATCGATCAGTGGAAGCCAACCGATTACTCTTTGACCCAAGAAGGGCTGAATTTGACCTC
>NZ_CAXBOC010000209.1:0-8653 GCF_963976465.1 uncultured Cyclobacterium sp.
AGAAAACCTTCTGACAGGAACCACCCTAAGCACCTTATTTTCCTTTTTTAATTTCTTCGTCTTCGGAGCGGTACTCATTTATTACAGCATTACCATCTTCCTGATTTTTCTGGCGGGAAGCATTTTCTACATCCTCTGGGTCCTGTATTTTATGAAGCGCAGGAGGGAGCTGGACTACAAGCGCTTTGCCCAGTTAAGTCAGGAACAGAGCACGGTGATCGAACTGATCAACGGAATGCAGGAAATCAAAATGCACAATGCGGAAAAACAAAAGCGATGGAGGTGGGAATTTGTTCAGGCAAGCCTGTTCAATGTCTCAATTCAGACCCTTTCTCTAGAACAGACCCAGGGAGTAGGATCTTCAATGATCAATGAGCTTAAGAATATTTTAATCACTTTTACCTCAGCAGTGCTGGTAATAGAAGGCAATCTTACCCTTGGGATGATGCTTTCGCTCCAATACATCATCGGGCAGCTAAACAGTCCCATCACCCAGGTAGTTGGTTTTATCCGGGCCTATCAGGATGCCAGCATCAGTCTGGATCGGCTAAACGAAATTCATGACAAGGAAGAAGAAGAAAACAGGGAAAAGCAGTATATCCGGAAAGTTAAGATAGCTAGGGAGTTGATCATAAAAAACCTGTCCTTTCGGTATATAGGAGCCGATGAGCCCGTTTTGGAAGGGCTCAACCTGATCATACCTCCACAGAAAGTGACGGCGGTGGTTGGTGCCAGCGGAAGCGGAAAGACCACCCTGATGAAGTTATTGCTCAAATTTTACGAACCCACCAAAGGTGAAATCCTGTATGGCCAGCATGACCTTAGCATCATTGCTGCCAGAAGCTGGAGGGATCATTGCGGAGTGGTGATGCAGGAAGGCTACGTGTTTAACGATACCATTGCGGCCAATATTGCTGTGGGTCAGGACCTCATCGACCAGGAGCTGTTAATCAAAGCCACCCGGATCGCCAATATCTACGATTACATCCAATCCCTGCCACTGGGCTTCAATACCAAAATCGGCAATGAGGGAGCTGGTATCAGCACCGGGCAAAAGCAGCGGCTTTTTATCGCCCGGGCGATATATAAGGATCCTGAAATCCTCTTTTTTGATGAGGCCACCTCAGCACTCGATGCCCGAAACGAACGTATCGTAATGGAAAACCTGCAGCATTTTATGAAAGGCAAGACGGTAGTGGTCATTGCACACCGCCTGAGTACGGTAAAAAATGCAGATCAGATCATCGTTATCGATCAGGGAAAAATAGTGGAACAGGGGTCCCATGACCAACTGCTGTATTCACAGGGGGCATATTTTGATTTGGTAAAAAATCAATTGGAGCTGGAAAAAATAAATACAAACTAACCATGCCGGATAAACATACCAATAACCTCCATCTCCGGTCCGAAGAAGTACAGGAGATCATCACCCGGCCGCCGGCCTGGCTGATCCGCTGGGGCATCACCCTGGTATTTGTTATGACCTGTCTGATCATCACGCTTTCTTTTCTGATAAGGTACCCGGATTTTGTGCAGGCAAAGGTGCTGGTGACCACCCGTGAGCCGACGGAGCGGGTGCTAGCCCGTACTTCCGGTCAGATAGAAAAGCTCTTTGTGGAAAACGGAGAACTTGTCTCCTCCGGCCAGCCACTTGCCGGGATCAAAAGCACCGCAAACCTGGAAGATATCCTGATCCTGAAAGACCAATTGGAAAAGGCGGTCTTTGGAAAGGAAAATGGGTATACCTTTCCCATGGATTCACTTTCCAGCCTGGTATTGGGAGAAGTGGAACCTGCCTTTCTGGAATTTGAACGAAATTACATGGAATACCAGTTGCTCAGAGAGCTTCAACCATATATTGGCCAGATGGATGGTACCCTTACCTCACTGATAGAAATCAATAAAAGGATCAAAAGACAGATCGCCCAAAAAGATCTACTGGAACGGAGGATGGCTCTTGTTCAAATTGACTATGAACGGAATAAAATCCTTCATGAGAACGGGGTAATTGCCGATAAGGATATTGAAGCCAGGGAAATGGAATACCTGCAAATACAGGAGCAGGTCAATAGTATGACCATAACAATTTCCCAGATGCAGGAAGCTCTCAGCGCAAGTAATCAAACCATGCGCATTACAGAAATCGACAAGCAGAAAGAAGAGACACGGATACTAAAAAACATGATTCAGTCTTATCATGGATTGAAGCGTGCCCTTAGGGATTGGGAATACGCCTATCTGCTGACCTCTTCAACCGGTGGTGAGGTTAGCTTTCAGAAAATATGGAGTGCAAATCAACAAGTCAGTCCCGATGAGCCAGTTTTCACCGTGCTTCCGGAAGACAAAATGGAACTGGTAGGCGTAACGAAAATTCCAGCACAGAATGCAGGAAAAGTATCAGTAGGCCTTAAGGTTCTGATCAAATTGGACAATTTCCCTTTTCAGCAATACGGTGTACTTACAGGACGCGTTACTAGGGTGTCTGTGTCCCCAGACGATGAATTCAATTATTTGGTTTACACATCTCTTCCAGAAGGAACCAGAACCTCCTTTAACAACTATATCCCTTTTACTCAGGAACTTTTGGGAAATGCCGAAATTATCACAGAAGACTTGAGCGTAGCAGAAAGGCTTTTCTTCAAGTTTAATTCAATAATAGACAATTAAAAAAACCGACATATTGGTCTTGAGAAATAACAATCTGGATCTTAACCGCAGTCCTAACTTGGTGCGAAGAGATGAGGTTCCTGTTACTTCATGATTTCATATTGACGGTTATTAATTAGCAGATAGATTGGAGAATTTGAAGTACTTGATGCGCACCTAAACGAAACGATGTAATTCTATAAACAATAGGAAAATAGAAAAAAATGGAAAAAACTAATGTGTTTGCAATAAACCTTGTTAAACGGAAAGACCGAAAGGCAAGTATTATATCGGAATTTGCGGATAAGGAAGAGTTTCAATTGACAATTGTTCCGGCCATCGAACATCAGTTCGGTGCAGTTGGCCTTTGGCATACCATCTGTAATATTGTGAAAAAATCGGAAAAGGAAGAATTGGATTATGTCATCATTTGCCAGGATGATCATACTTTCACTTCCCAATATCAGGATATCAGCTTACAAAAGACGATTGAAGATGCTAAACAGTTTCAGGCCGACATACTTTTGGGAGGTGTTAGTTGGTTTTCAACTTGTATCCCTGTGGGGAAAAATCTTAATTGGGTTGAAAAGTTTTCTGGGCTTCAATTTGCAGTTATATTTAAAAAATTCTATTCAAAGATACTTAGTACAGATTTTCAAGAAGGTAATGCAGGTGATTATACGATGTCGGCCCTTAGCCATCAAATATATTTTATTTACCCATTCATTTCAATCCAGAAAGATTTTGGATACTCAGATGTAACTGCAAAAAACAATGCAAAAGGTAGAGTTGGAAAATTATTTAAGGATTCTGATGATTTAGTAAAGGCAACAAATCAAGTTATTTCTTTTTATAAGAAAATGATATATGAGCAATTTGAGCCCACACTTTTGCCTGATTTTGACAACATATCCATCACTACTTATATCCTAAATTCGAAAAATAGCCAAATGAGATTACCTCCCATTAACTTACAATTTGAAGGTAGAACTGAGTTTGATGTTCGAATGATTAAAATGTGTGAGAATACCAACGCAGAACATGCATACTGGATGACTTTGATTCAAATTATACAACAAGCAAAGGCTGATGAAGATGATGTCATCATCGTCTGTGACAACAACCATCTGTTTACTGAGGCATATTCTAAGGAGTGCCTGATAAGACATATTGTTGAAGGACATCAATTAGAATCGAAAATACTATGTGGAGGGGTTGAAGATTTCGAAACTGCAATCCCCTTAACTCGAAATAAATTTTGGGTAAGAGCATTCAAATCATCCTCCTTCATTGTATTATACGAATCTGTTTATGATAATATATTAGAAGAACAAATCTGCAGTGATTCGAGTATCGAAAGCTTATATAGGGAAGTGACAAGTAATAAATTACTTATGTTTCCATTTATTTCAAAGAGAACGGTGTATAATGAAGATATTTCTTTTCGATTGGATAAAATATACCAGATGGCTAAAATGTCAGACGATGAGATTTGTTCTTAAAAAATATCAACTATTTTATTAAAAAAATATTAGATTTAATTATAAACTAACATACAGTATCAAGACAAGATGTAGTTGTAAAGAATAATTTAAAAGATAGCCAGTATTTAAGTGCTCCTAATTTCTTTATTTACATGCATATGATTTTATTATATAGCAGTAAAATAGTGAAAATAAATTATAGATGAAAAAATTATTTTATTAACAATATAAAAAATTAAATAATGCACATATAAAATAATTGAATTAGGCGTTTCGTGAATATCAAATATACCCGTATATTTACTTTAAACAAATATATTATGGAAAAAAGGTATAAGGGTCTCTCCATATTTGAATTTCAAAAGATGTACCCCACTGACAGAGATTTTTACAAATATTTGGCAGAAATGAAGTGGAATAACAGCTTTATTTGTAAAAAATGTGGGCATACCCATTATTGTAAAGAAATTAAAGAGTTCGACAGACAATGTTCAAAATTTCGCAGATTTGAATCTTCTACAGCTGGTACCCTTTTCCATCAGATGGAATTTCCCATTCTAAAAACCTTTTACATTGTTTATTACGTTTCAACAAGTAAAAACGGAATCAGCAGCTGTGAATTGAGCCGAAAGTTTGAACTGCGCCAAAAAACCTGCTGGCCTTTCAAGCAGAAGGTTATGAAGGCAATGGAAAGTAGTCAAAATTTCCCCATGGTTGAGAATGTTGAAGTGGATGAGACCTATGTCGGCGGACAAGACGACAAAGCATTGGGAAGAAACGAGGGGAAAAAGAAAATCATGGTTGTGAGCATAGAGAGGGGTTCGAAAGGAGTTGCGCGATGGTATGGTAGAGTAGTAGAAACCGCTTCCAAGGTTAACCTGGGAGGTTTTATGAGGGATCACATCAGGAGTAATGCAGAGGTCAAAAACGACTATTGGAGTGGTTATAAAGGCATGGAGGCACATTTTCCAAAAATGACTCGTGAAAAATCCGGGAAGAAAGGCTAGAACTTTAAGCAGATGCACCGCGTGATCATGATGTTCAAAGCCTGGCTAAGGGGCACACATTATTCTGTTATGAACTTGCAACCATACATTAGCGAGTATACTTACAGGTTCAACCGCCACAAAATGGGCGAAGACATCTTTGAGAATTTAGTCCAAAGAATGGTAGCAAAGCTACCATATCCTTATAAAGAATTTATTTACTAAGTACCTAATTCAATATATTTATTTCTCTTTAATTAATTGAAATTTAATTTTAGAAAATTATTAATGTAAGAATTATTATGAATACTAAAATTTTTAACAAAATAAAATATATTGGCACAAACTTAAAAGCTAGTGACGATATAAGAATAATAGGCCCACATGGATTAATAATTGGAAGTAATATAAAATTTGGGTCTAATTTATTAATTTTATCATTAGGAGGAGTTATAATTAATAATAACTGTTGTTTTGGAAACAATGTAGAAATTCATTCTTGCTTTATATGCAATATAAATACAAAAGATCCAATAGAAGAAATTATAGATGTTTTTATTCCCTATAATGTAGTGATAGAAGAAAATGTACGGATAGGAAATAATGTAAAAATTTATCCTGGAGTAACTATTGGTAAAAATACTGTAATAAGTGATAATAGTATAATTAAACAAAATATTAAATCGAATATTACTTTTTCTCCGATAAATTTATTATTAAATGAAAATAATTTTAAATTTTTAAATCGTAAAAAAACAATTGATCGATCATATGACTACAAAAATCTTTCCAATAGAGAAATTTCATTTGTTTTATCAACTGGAAGATGTGGATCCCAATCGATATCCAGTTTTCTAAATCAGCACCCTCAAATTACATCTCTTCATGAACCATTATATCAGCAATTGAGCGTTATTTCCACAAATTTTTTATCTGGTTTAATGAATAGGGAAGAAGTTAAATTTGAATTAATAAAATTATATTCAAATTTACCATATTATGATAAAAGTAAAATGTATGTTGAATCTGATCAGAAAATTATACCAATCGCAGATATATTACTAGATATTTTCCCAAACTCTAAATTTATTTGGCTAATTAGAAATCCAAAAACATTTTTATTGTCAGCTAGGGTTAGAGGTTGGTATTTTAACGATGATCCAATTTTTTCAAATGACTCTGTATTAATTGTACCAAAGTTTATTTCTCAAGGTTGTAGAATAACAGCTGTAAATATACAAAATATGTCTGAATCTGAATGGAATAGTTTAAGTCAGGATGATAAAATTCTTTGGTATTGGAATTATTGGAATCATTCGATTAAATATTTTATGGAAAAAGTTAAAAAAGAAAACTGTTTTATTATAAAATTAGAAAATATTTCGATAGAAAGTAATAAAATTCTTAATTTTTTAAATAAAAATTTAGATATTGATATGGCAGTTAAAAAAACAAATCAAATGCGAAATAATCATTTAAATTTTAATAAAAAAATAAGTATCAATTGTAAGCTTTATAAGCTCAAACATCTTGAGATGATGTATAGAAATAATGAACCTAATAATATTTCCTTTATATTTAATTAGGTTCTTAAATTTATAATCCTTCATGAATTTAACTTTTAATTTCATATGCGTTTTGTATTAAGTGTCACATTTTTACCATAAAACGAGTTCTTGGTTTTTTTCCGTCGGGCTGTTTACCGTGAAATACATCAATGATCTCCTCGGTAATCTCCCGGGCTTTGTTGAGCAGTCCTTGATCTGAGGGATAGGCGATGTCCTGGGGACAGACGGTCGCATCATAGATTACTTCTCATTTGGTTCCCGATGCTCCGCCGGGAGGATCATTATCATTTTTTTTCTTTCGTTGGATCTTTTCCTTTTTTTTCGCAGATCTTTCCATAGAAAAGCCATGGATCTTTTCATTCATCTCTTCAATGAGTTGCTGGCCGAGCCGCTTTCTGATATCTACAAACAGGGACGGATCAAAGGGCGCTTCTTTGATATAGGAACTGTAGCCAAGAAAATATTGTAGATACATGTTTTCGGTGATCTGGGCAACCGTTTCACGGTCATCAAGATTGAGAATGTGCTTGATGATCACTGCACCGATCAATACACGGGGGTTGAGCGACGGCCTTCCTGTCTGTTTCGTGTTGAACAGGCCAACCAGATCATCCCAGGGAATCTGACTGCTAAGCACAACCCAACGGTTAGTGGGGTCCAGATGATTATAAAATGGGGTCTCAAAGCCTGAAAACGAAAGCTGGTTTGCACTGGAATATTCGCTGCGTAGTGCACGCCTTTTAGAGTCCTTTTGCATAATCACTTGCACTTGTACCCTTTTAAATTCCGAAAAAGTCTTCTATTTAACCACAAATTCTGCATTTTTATACTTTGTCAGCAGAGCCTAATTAGTCTCTGAACTGAAAATAATTCGTAATGATTTAAGCTTATTTCTAACAATGTTATTAGAATGGCCATTGTAACTTTTTTGCCCCGATTTGGGTCAGTAGCCAAAAAATAAACAACCTGTCTTGAAGCAAAACAGTTCTGGAAAAGCCCCACCACTGAGTATCCATTCGTTATTCTGACCCCATTCGTAAATGCAAGCGACAAAACAATGGCATCAATGAAATAATGGCCGGAACCCAACTCCTGATAATGGTTTTTGAAGCTGAGTAGACCTGTTTCCAGCAAAAAAAGCACTAACAATATAACTCCTCATCAGGCAAGTGATTCGCAATTCTGAAAATGAACCGGAGTGGTGGACAATTCCCATCGGGATGTAGCACTTCGCTAATCTATCCTATTGGCAGCTACTCCAAAAAATCTGATACTCTTAAATCCTTAATAATGTATTTATAGCTATTCCTATCATCTTTCTGGTGGTAAAAAATGTGAGAACCATTGTGAAGGTAGTAGACATAATTATCGAATTTCTGAAAACCAAAACATGCATTGATTAGCTTGGTGTCTTCTGGAAAAATAGGGAGTTGCATTTGCCTAATTCATCTATTTTGCGACAAACCTAAATTACGGCAAAATACATTTATTTGCAATCTTTCGGCCTCAAGTCAGGAGTTCTGAATATCCAAATCGCCTGATTTTCTTGGGATTGCAGCGGTTCCCAAGGAAAATGGGCAGGCCCTTAAGCAAAACAGTAGGAATCCCTATTGCATAATCCAGGTTAAATTGATTTTCAAATGCTACTTTATCCACTAAAAGATTCCTCATGCATCACCTTTCCAAAAACGTCCCGATGATTAAAACTTATTTTTGGTCGACCTGATAACCTATCCACATGAATAGATAAAAAGCCTCCTTTTAAATTGAGGTATTGGTGTTCGGGGCGAACATCACCTTCATCCCAACCCTGAACATGGTAATCACTCACCGGACCTGAGCCAAACTCCATTAGCCCTGTTTCAGCATCCTTGGAAACATACTGCCAATGTCTGTCTCCATTGACCACAAACATGTTTTTCTGATCTGAAAGATAGCCTCGAAGCCAATCCCCTTCGTTTTTAAAATT
>NZ_CAXBOC010000210.1:0-8619 GCF_963976465.1 uncultured Cyclobacterium sp.
AATTCCTGATTCCTGTCCTGACCTTTCTTTGGGAGGGTTCCAATTGCATAGCTGAATTGGAAGTGATTTTAGCTGGTAACAGAAGATCTATTAAATATTTGCGGTTACACTTTTATCGAACTATAGCCCAAGGCATCTTCACTTTGGATTTCACCTTGGGAAACAATACAAAATCAGCTTCTCCAAAAAGCGCAAAAGAATAGACCTCATCCACCCTGATTTTTTCTTTAATTTTACTAAGCTTGTTGCCTGCAAGTGCCATATCATCAACGATCAATATACGGTGATGACCATAAAAGTCCATACCCGGCTCTTCTTCCTCAACTTTTGATAGGATCAAATCGTTGGATTCAAGGGATTCGGAAAAATCCATGATTTTTAGCGCCACACCTAATTGGTGGGCAATCATTAAAGCAGGTGCTTTTCCTTTTTCGGAAAGGCCCAAAACCAAATCAATTTCCGGGAAGTCAAAACTATATAAAGCATCGCTTATTGCGCCAAACGTGATTTCTAAGGGTGTGCTCATAATAAATTTAAAGAATAAGTTTAAAATTGAACCATTTAATAATCGGCTGCACCCAATACCCTGTAATAGAATAAAATTATTCCATTTTGCCATCAGAAATATTATAGGAAGCAGACTTTTAAATAAATGAAAAATGGATTATTTATCTAAACAATTTGAAACAGTCCACCATTGGTTTTGTTAAAAAGAAATACAAAATAAAATACAGTTGCTAAAAGCTTAAAACTAATTGCGACTTACTAAAATCCAAAACAATTTGGGTGATCTGAAACTAAACATATCATGCAGGTAGTTCCAAGGTCGGACCATTAGCAAACCTAAAAACCTAGTATTAGGTCAGAAATTCAAATTTCAATTTGTAAACATAATCAAAATTTTTTAAATGACTAAATTACAAACACTTAAAGAAAATAAAGTTTTAGTGGTCTAATAATTGCTTGTTAATCAAAAAAACAATTAGACTTTAAAAATTAGCAGAACATATGCCGGTAATTGGTGAATTAATAAAGAAAGCAATCGAACTAGGGGGTAAATTAAGTACCGAAGACAGTCCTGAAAAAGCGCAGTCAAAAGTTTTAAAACATCTTCTAGACACGGCGAAAGACACTTCCTTCGGGAAGTACTATGGGTTTAAAAAAATCCTTGATGCAAAGGACACCTCCCAGGCATTTCAGGAGAAGGTGCCCTACCATGATTATGACAAGATTTATAAAGAATGGTGGAATAAGATCAGAGAGGGACACGAGGACATCACTTGGCCGGGTATCAATCAGTATTTTGCTGTTAGCTCAGGAACCACGAGCAATAGCAAATACATCCCCGTAACCGATGAAATGATTGACTCGATCAGAAATACCGGCATACAGCAGGTGGTCAGTTTATCCAAATATGATTTACCACCTGATTTTTTTGAGCGACAAATTATGATGTTGGGAAGTTCTACTGCCTTGAAAAAAAACAACGATTTTCTGGAAGGAGAAATAAGTGGGATAAGTGCCAGCCAGATCCCATTTTGGTTTCAAAGTTTTTATAAACCCGGCCCTGAAATATCAGCTATAGAAGACTGGGACCAAAGAATTGAAGAAATTGCAAAAAACGCAAAAGATTGGGATATAGGAAGTATTTCAGGCATTCCCTCATGGATTGAATTAATGATGAAGCGGGTTATTGCTTACCATGGAGTTTCCTCTATTCATGAGATTTGGCCTAACCTTTCGGTATATACTCCTGGAGGTGTGGCTTTTGAACCCCATAGGAAAAGTTTCGAGAAAAACCTGGCGCATCCGCTGGTTTATATAGACACTTACCTGGCTTCAGAGGGGTTTTTAGCTTTTCAAAATCGACCGGGAACAGAAGCCATGGCCTTGGTTTTAGACAATGGTATTTATTTTGAATTTGTTCCTTTTGAATCGGAAAACATGGATGAAAATGGAGCTGTAAAACCTGAGGCCAAAGCATTGACCATTGGTGAAGTGGAAGAGAACAAAGACTATATACTATTGATTTCTACTGTATCCGGTGCATGGCGCTATATGATTGGAGATACCATTGCTTTTACCGATAAAGAAAAGGGGGAAATCAAAATCACAGGGCGAACAAAGTTTTTCTTAAACGTAGTAGGGAGTCAATTGGGTGTGCACCAAATGGACAAAGCCATGAAAGCGGTCCAAGAGAAATTTAACCTGACCATTCCGGAATATACCGTTGCGGCTATAGAAGAAGATGGTGATTACCTCCACCGCTGGTATTTGGGCAAAGATTCAGGAAATGCAGAGGAAGAAGAAGTTAAAGACTTTTTGGATGCATTTCTTCGTGAAAACAATAAAAACTATAATGTCGCTAGAAATAAGGCCCTAAAAAGTATTGATGTGAAAATTGTTCCTCTTACTACTTTTATTGACTACAATGAAAAACAAAAGAAAAAAGGTGGCCAAGTAAAATTCCCTAGGGTAATGAAGTCCAAACCTTTTAAAGAATGGGAGACTTTTGTCCAAAGCATTTAAACTTATTTACGCTTTTGAAACCAATTGACAGAATAATTGATTATTAGACATCAAGAGCTAAAAGACGAAGTGAATTAATACCAACTTCCCTTTTTCGACATTGCATGAATCAACGGATAACTGTCCATTCACAGAATCCTGATTTCATTGCAAGAGGGAGGTAGGTATTCCAAGTCTTTGAACTCCTATTGGTAATGAATTTTTCTAATTAATCATGCTGATTTTTAAATCCCTTTCTTCATCCAACTACAGGTATTTCTTTGCAGGTCAGGCCTTCTCCAACCTAGGAAATATGATGAAGCAAGTGGTGGTAGGCTGGTTGGTTTATAGTCTTACAGGCTCTGCCTTACTTTTGGGAGTGATTTCCTTTTCGAGAGAAATCTCGGCCTTCCTAATATCAATTTTTGCCGGAGTATTTGCTGACAAGTACAATAAACACAAACTCTTGATGGTTTGTCAGACAGTAATTGCTATCAATGCTTTGACCTTGGCAGTATTTACAATTACCAACAATATTACCTTTAATATCCTACTGGGTCTAGAAGTTGTTTTTGGCTTGGTCAGTGGACTGGAAATGCCATCCAGGCATGCTTTTGTCAATGATTTGGTTAAGGACAAGGCTTACCTGACCAACGCCATCGCCTTAAATTCTTCCCTTTTTAATACTGCCAGAATTGTAGGCCCTGCCCTCGCGGGAATTCTTATCCCCATTATAGGAGAAGGCTACTGTCTGCTGCTTTATGCACTTGCAAGCTTCAGCGTGGTAGGCCTTTTCACTTTCATTCAATACAAACCTTTGGCCAACAATTCCTTAAAACAAAACTTCAAAAATGCATTTTCAGAAGGAGCCGGTTTTGCTTTTAAAACAAAGCACCTTCGGTTCATCATGTTGTTTGTGGCTGCCATTACTCTTATTGGTATGTCTTATATGGTCATTTTACCTGTATTTGCTGCAGAAATATTTAACGGAGATGCGGTCATCTTTGGATACATGACCAGTGCTGTAGGCCTGGGCTCCTTGATTGGTGCATTTTTTGTAGGTACTAAAAATAACATTTTAGGTTTAGATAAATTAATATTGATAGGAACAATACTCTTCGGCATAGGTTTGGCTGTATTCTCCTTCAGTTCAATTTTATGGTTATCCCTATTGGCTCTTTTAGCTACGGGACTGGGCAGAGTGATTATCTTTACCGGATCCAATACTTTAATTCAATCCATTGCTCCTGAAGAAAAAAGAGGGCGGGTATTAAGTTTTTATATTATGCTGTTTATGGGATCTCTATCCTTGGGTAGTTTTGTTATTGGGTTCGTTACGGATTGGATTGGGGCTCCGGCAACGCTTGCATTGGGGAGTTTAGGCGTTCTCCTTTTGGCGGCCTATTACGCAAAAAGCCTTCCCTTGCTCAGAAAAAGGACTTATAGGGCCATAAAAAAATCTGAATTTCAGCTAAGCTTACAACAAAACCCAAATTCAAAATGAAAGCATTACCACTAATCCTCACCAATACGCTCACTTTTATTTTCACCTTATTTATCAATTACCTGGGAGGCTCCGGAGATTATTTTGGTAATTCAGTAGGCGACATCAGCGATGATTTCACCACCTTAATTACCCCAGCGGGCTATGCATTTTCCATTTGGGGCTTAATTTATTTGGCCTTAATTGCCTACCTCATTTATCAATGGATGGGTTATTTTAAAAACCAAAACCAAACCTCTTTATTGCCATCTGGTATTTGGTTTATCGTAGCCAATTTAAGCAATGCGCTTTGGATTTATGTGTGGGTCAATGAACAAATACTCCTTTCTGTGTTGGTAATCCTAGTTTTACTCTTCTCATTGATTCAATTGGTGATAAGACTAAGACTAGAAACCTATGATGCACATTTGAAAACCATCTTTTTCGTATGGTGGCCCATTTGCCTCTATATTGGCTGGGTGATTCTGGGTACGGTTTTGACCCTTTCTGTGGGAATAAAAAATACAGGAATATTGGAAGGTATTTGGACAGAAACAGGCTGGGCTGCTTTGGTACTTATCGTGGCCACCACTATCTATGGCTTGTTAACCTATTATAGAAACATGAGAGAAGCGGCATTGGTTGGTGCTTGGGGCATAACAGCAATTGCTGTCAAGCAATGGGAATTGAATGCCACGCTAAGTACTGTGGCCCTGGTATTGGCAGGGGTCTTAATCGTAATTGCCGGTATACATGGATATATCAACCGCAAGACATCCATTCCCGTAAAAATGAAAAGTTAAACGCATGAGCTACTTTGCATCATTTTAAACGAATTTCTGGTTTAACCATCAGTAGGTTTTGGGTTGAAGAAATACCTTTTCATTATTTTCTCCGCCATTTTATTCTGGGGAGTGAAATCAGGTTCACGTCCCCTAGGTTCAGGATACCATTTCCAGAAATACACTCCTTGCATCCATGGTTTATCCCAAACTGCTTCAAAGAAAGCCTCATAACATAAGGCTTGGACTTTCTCCGAAAGGGTAGCACTTCGCCTTTCATTGGGCCAAACCCATGGAGAATGTGCGGCATCTTCCGTATTGCAATAACCAATTTCAGTGAATATCACCGGCTTTTGGTAGGTGATATTTGTTTGCTCTATTTCCGGGATTACTTTTTCCCAGCCCTTAATTAATTGGCTTAAATCAGGAGCATTTTGGTGGTCGACCAAAGGAAAATAGGCTTGAATGCCTATATAATCCAAAGCATCCCAAAAATTCACCTTTTGGTATTCGGTAAAATTTGCTGCATAGGTTAGCTTTCCGGAGTACACCTCGCGTATGGCATGAATAATCTCCCGCCACTTTTTCTCTTTGTGACTGGCCTTTTCCAATTCAGTACCAATGCATAAAATAGGGATACCTTGCTTTTCAGCTATTCGAGCGTAATAAAGAATAAAGTCTTTATAATTGTCAAACCACAAGTTCCAGTCTTGCTCATTGCTCATGGCTATTTCTCCGGGCCAAGACCCACGAACCCAAATATGAGGTTTTAAAATGTCAGTAATTCCCAAAGCCTTGGCCGTGTCAGAAGTAGACAAGAGTCCATTGCTGCTCTCTCCCCACCAGGTTTTGTTGCGGTGTTTTTCCCAATTCAAGTCAGGCTCCGAAACAGACTTCTGCCAACCAAATGGTGTTTGAGAGAGATGGCTCACACCCAATTCCTTTAGGGATTGTAATTCCCCTCCTGTAAGTGGATTTCTGGTACCTACCCAGCAAACGCCTTTGTGCTTTTCTCCTTCATAGGAGGCCAGTTTTTTATTGCTTTCACAAGAAAAGTTAATCGATGCAAAAATGATAAAGAACAAGGATAGCAAACCTTTATTTATGTTATAATGCATCATGGTTTTTCTTTTTGACTAATATATAAAGGAAACTTCCAATCATCAATAGGTAAACCCAACTAAAAGGTAGCGCGATAAGAATTAATAACTGACTAACAGCCTGTAGCAACTGCTCTTTGCCTATAAATAAGGTGGCAATGGTGAAAACAGATAGGATCAGCCCCCACCCTAACAAATGTTTGTTGTTTGGTTCTCTATTTCCGTTGTCAGCAAACATTCCCAATACATAGATGGCAGAGTCCAGGGAAGTGATAAGAAATGTAAAGACCAAGAGGAAGGCCAATAGTTTCATTATACCACTAAAAGAAAAACTATCAAGAAATACGAAAATAGATCCATACAACGAATCAAATTGCCCTTGGTAATTTTCAGGCTTTCCGATCAGCTCAAAAGCAGAGGAGCCAAAGACTGAAAACCAAAGAAAGGTGCCTAAGGAAGGCACAAGAATCACCCCAAAAATAAATGCGCGGAATGACCTTCCTTTAGAAATCCTTGCTATAAATACACCTGTAAAGGGTGCCCAGGACAACCAAAAAGCCCAATAAAAAAAGGTCCAATCCATCAAAAATTCCTGAGAGACACTTTTGTCTCCATAATTCAGACTCATGGGTATAAAATCATAAATATAGGCAGCGATCGATAAGCCGAAATTATTGACAATGCCTAGGATATTCCCTGAAAATAAGGTGGCCAACAATAAGAATAAGGAAACGGAAATATTAAATCTTGAAACATTTCTAATTCCCTTACTTAGCCCAGAAAAGGCGGATAAGGTCGCAAGACTACCCAAAAACAAAACCACAAAAGCATTGTTGCCGTAGCTTATTTCAACATCCACGAACAATTGCTGAAACCCTACAAGTAGTTGCCTACTGCCCAGCCCAACAGCTCCTACCACGCCAAACAAAGTACTAATAATGGTAATCACATCCACAATGACGATCAAAACAGGCTTACGGTATCTCCCCACCAAAAGTGAAGAGCTGAGCATCAGCCTCCCCTTTCCGTAAACCAAATAACCCACCATCAATCCAAAAAGCCCATAAAAAGCCCAAGGGGTAAAACCCCAATGAAAAAAAGTATACTCCAATGCAAATACATCTGAAGACAAATCTGTGGCTCGGGGAGGTTTGGTAAAATAATAAACCGGTTCTTGCACGGCCCGCAACATCAACCCTGCCCCCATCCCTGTACTGTACAACATGGCAATCCACGAAAACCAGCCATAGCTCACCGGCCCTTCTCCAATTTTTAATTTCCCCCATGGAGAAATGGCTATACCTAAAAGCAACAAAACCATCAATAAGCCCAATACCAGGTAATAATTGCCAAACACAGCTAATGTGGATGAAGCGGCAACTGCCAGATTCTCCCTAATTCCCAAAGGAAAAGTAAAAGCCAAAACCAAAAAAAACAGGCACAAAGAAATGGCTACTACAAAAGTTGGTTGGCGGTAAAAATTCACAATAGAAGGTTTATATTTCTTTCAATTTAACCATAAATCAGCTAGTTAACCAAAAAAAAATTACGTGAAATTATAACCACCTGAATCCTTCAAATCCTCCGCTTGTTCCTGTTAAATAAAGATAAATGATCGGAGCAACACTAGAGGCTGAGCGAAAAGACTTACGACGAATAGGAAAATAGAGAAGATTATAATTTTTTAACCAGCTTATAAATTATATAAATGATTAAAATCACAAGAAGACCCCCTGAAATCTGCCAAAAAATCAAGGACTCTCCATGTAATGTTATTCCGTTATTTGCATCCAAATTAAAGGTAATTAGTTTAGAAATAATTTAATGAAGATAAAAAAATATATCTCCATCAAAAATTATTCAACGCTAAAAAGCTAGATTTTAAGGAGACCGAGATAGGATAGTAAATCTCATTTATCCTGTGCTAAGTTACTATGCCCTTTCAGGGCTAAAATGAAAGAAATCCCATTTATAAGTTCATATACAACTAAAATATTAATGAGATTAAACATCAATTCCTACAAATCAAACCCGGCCCTGAAAGGGACAAATACAATAGCACAGGGTGAAGCCCTGTGTGGAAAATCAGTATTGCAACCTAAGCCCTGCAGGGGCGAAATAGTTGAGCAATTCGAGATTTATAAGTAATGAATACTTGTCCTAAATTAAGTTTACCGATTATTATTTAAATACTACTTTAGGTTTACATTTCACGTAAAAAAATCCCCCTTACCCTCCGCCATGGCGGAGGGATTTGAAAGCGTTTGGAATAGCGATTACATATTTACATTTCACTTTCTCAGACCAATCTAAAAGCCTAGGGCTTTTCAAAATAAATTGGCACCTATCTCTGTAGAAAGCAATGGGCTTTATCCCAAATAGGGGTACTTCATAAGTCCCCCTATCCACCTAAAAAGTCACCTCCCCCACTTCGCAAATAGGTAGGTGGACTTAAAACTGACAAGCTTGAGGTTCTGACCTCCAACGTTGGAGTTCATAAGTGGGGCTTTTCACCTCAAAACTGGAAATTTCCACTAAAAAATGACAGCATTTTGATTAATATCTAAAAAGACTGACATTTTTACCGGAAAATGCTGCTCTCAAAAACGATTTGGGGAACTTCGGAAGTGGGTAAGGGGACTTCGGAACTCCTCCTGTCAGGTTTTTATATGGAAGCGAGCAGTTAGGAAGTGGGGAGTTGAAGTTAAGAAGTGGAAATTTTCGGCTTTTTGGTTAAATATTCGTG
>NZ_CAXBOC010000211.1:0-8595 GCF_963976465.1 uncultured Cyclobacterium sp.
ACCCTTCCGATGTAAATCGGAATGCTCTGAACCAACTGAGCTAAACTCCCAATATCTTATTTCTTATTCTGAAGTCACTTTTAACTTCAAACTTTCCATTTAGACAAATTTAAACCGCGTGAACAAGGTACTCGATAAGCAATTGACAGCGGTAAATTCCCCGATTTGGATTGCAAATGTAGGGTTAAATTTTAATGTTGCAAAAATTAAACTGGGTTTTTTCTAATAAAAAATTCAACAAAAATGCTCCGGAATTACAAACCAATAGGAACTTCTCCACCAACTATCTGACTGGCTGATTTTTATCTACGAATATATAAAAAAATTAAACGACCAAAACCACATTAAATAAAAAGGCTACCTATTGGCAGCCTTTTTATTCTTTATTACAATACTTTTTAGGAGGTTATAGGTCCAATTCGTAATAGGAACGTTGACCATTTGGATAAACTCCTAAAATAATTACTTCCTCACCTTCATAGCTCTTAAGTGCTTTGATAACATCCTCGCCACTAAGTATTTTTGTTCTACCTATCTTGGTGATAATAAAACCCTCCTGCACACCTGCTTCTCTCCATGCTTTGTTATCTATGGATGTAATGGTTGCTCCACCTTCCAACTCAAGCCTTTCTTGATAATCTACTTTCAGGTCCTCAAAAACCACCCCTTCAAATTCAGTGATTTTTGGAAGCACTTTAACCACTACTTTAGTGTCGCCTGAAGTGTTCTTAAGTGTAGCAGTCGTTTCCATTTCCTTGCCATCTCTAAGGAATTTAACCACAACCTTATCTCCCGGACGTTTTCTGGCTACTCTTTCCTGTAGAGAGGAAGTAGTATAGGTATCTACACCATCTACTCCTATGATGACGTCTCCACTTTTCAAACCGGCATCTTCACCACCACTGCCTTCTCTTACTTCAACAACATACACTCCTCTGTCAGCCTTGATATCTTCTCCAAGATTCTCTTCAAGGTCTGCACTGACATCTTGTATGGTCACTCCTAACAAACCTCTCTGGACAGCACCAAACTCCAACAGGTCATCCATTACTTTCTTGGCGATGCTACTTGGAACGGCAAAAGAATAACCGCTAAAACCTCCGGTTCTGGAAGCTATTGCTGTGTTAATCCCAACAATTTCCCCATTTAGATTAACCAAGGGACCTCCGGAGTTACCGGGGTTAACCGCAGCATCGGTTTGGATAAAGGATTCTACCTGTAGGTTATTCTCATCCCTTAATATGCCAATATTCCTGGATTTAGCACTTATTATCCCTGCGGTTACCGTTGAATTCAATTCATAAGGATTTCCTACAGCCAGCACCCATTCACCAATCTGTGCTTGGTCTGAATCCCCAAATGGAATATATGGAAGGTTGTTGGCGTCAATTTTTAATAATGCAAGGTCTGTCGTAGGGTCTGCTCCTATTACCCTTGCAGTAAACCTTCGGTTATCTTCCAAAGTAATTTCCACCTTAGTGGCGTTTTCTATTACATGGTTATTGGTGACTATATAACCATCCTCCGAAATCACTGCTCCGGAACCCGAACTTCTTCCTTCTCTGGGTGTAGACTCACCTCTGGGAGATCTAAAACCAAATAATTCTTCCATTGGATCCACTCCCTGCTGACCTCTACTAACCGTAACTGTACTTCTTACATGCACTACAGCCGGCGTAACCTGAGCTGCAGATGCTACGAAATTAATCCCTTCAGGAACCACAAAATTTTCATCATTAAGCCAATTAACCAAACTAGCATTTTGCTTTTCTGTAAAATTCGTAGATGTTTCTTGGTTGGGTTGCAATAACCCAACGCCAAGTACAGCCACCAAGCCTCCAATTAAAGAAGCAAGCACGATCCCAAGGAAAAATTGTTTTCTATTCATTGTATACCTTTCTTTTAATTTACATCAATTAATCCCTAGTATTTTATACTAAAATCACTTCTAAAACGATGCCACTTGTCTTTTAGGTTTAGTATTTAACAGCATTTAACATAAAAACAGAAATTTCTTCCAACTTATTCTATATTAAATAAAGGTAACCAAATAATCCATACATTCATTCAAATCAAAGCAGTTAACCTCTTGTATATTATTAACAGGATGTCAGGTCAAAAGGTTGAACCTTTATACAACCTTTTGACTTTTTTTTCGAAAGAACGCAGTCAAACTTATCACATTGGCAAAAAAACCACAAGAACCTGATAAAAAACATTCCTCGGAATATTAAATGACACCAAAGATGCTTATCAATAACTCACCTAATCTTTTGAATAAAATAATTCAATCCAAAACCATTCCAAATTTTAATTTCAAAAGGACTTAAAAGTACAAAATGACAGTTTTAAACTGTCATTTTGTCAATATTTAAATCCAAGGTGAATTTACTGAAGCCTATCAGCCAAGCTACCTCTTAATTATTGATTTGTAAGTAAGTCCGTTCGGCTGACTTTTGCTATTGGGAAAAATCAAACTGAAAATAAAACCTATTGCGACACAACTCACCACTCCAATGGCTCCATAAAGGTAGCCATTCACCTCCGTAAATCTACTGACCAGAAAAGTGATGCCCGCCCCTGAAAGGGTACCAATCACTACCCCGGTGGAATTGGCTCTTTGACTAAAAATAGCCAGAATAAAAACTCCGGCAAGGCAGCCACCAATCATCCCTAGTAATTTTTGAAAAAAATCAAAAATGAAACCTACCTCAGTAGCAGCTATCCAAATGGCTGTCAAGGTACCAAACACTCCCATGATAACAGTAATTGTTTTAGCTAGTTTTAGGTATTCACCATCCCTAAGCCCCGGCTTAAGGTACCGGTGAATATCTGTAATATAAGCGGTAGCAATGCTATTCATACTACTATCCAATGAAGACATACTGGCGGCAAAAATTCCGGCAATCACCAGACCTGCTATTCCTAAAGGAAGTTCTGCTACAATATAATAGGGCAAAAGTTCCTCAGGATTAGCACTTCCAATTTTTTCCGGATTGGTAAGGTAATAGACGAAAAGCACCGTCCCCAACCCAAAAAACAAAAATATTCCCGGTATGGTGATTAAACCATTGGTCCAAAGGCTTTTGGCTGCCTCTTTTTCATCCTTCACAGTGAGATAGCGCTGAATCACCACCTGATCTGAGGAATAGGGGATTAGATTCAAGAAAAAGAAACCAACAATTGCCACCCAAAACACCAATTGAGTATAATCCCAAGACCAGTCTACGAGCTTGAATTTATCTAATTGCATCCCGACATCAATAACTGTTGAAAAGCCTCCATCTATATTCGCTATTGCAATAAAAATGGAAAGCAGCGCACCTCCAAGCAATACAACCACTTGAATCACATCTGTCCAAATAACAGCTTCCATCCCCCCCAATACGGTGTAGATGGTGCTAAAAACACCCATTATAGCAATGCACAAAAAAATATCCATATTGGTTACCGAGGAAATAGCAATGGCCGGAAGGTAAAGTACCACCCCCATACGGGCCAGTTGAAGTAAAATAAATGTCAAACTCCCCAATAACCTAACCCTAATATCAAACCTCAATTCCAAATATTGATAAGCCGTAGTTATGTTCAATCTTCTAAAAAAAGGCAGATAATATTTTACAATTAATGGTACAATGGCGAGAATCATAAAAGAACCAACTGCCAAACGCCAATTGGTAGCATAAACTATAACTGGAATGGCCATAAAGGTAATCGCACTCAATTGTGTCCCATAAATACTTAAGCCGGCAGCCCACCAAGGTATCCTTTTCCCTGCCAAAAAATACTCAGTTGTGGTGTTTTCTCTTTTGGAAAAGTAAAAGCCTATTCCCAACATACAGGCCAAATATGCCCCCAGAGTTGTCCAGTTAGCCATTCCGAAAGGATTTTGAGTGGCTAAGCCCATGACTTTGGGGGACCTTACCCCGGGAGCTTTCTCACCATTAGGCACTACCCAAAACCCTTTCCAAAAAACTGATGGAGCTGTTACTCGGGAACTACCTTCTGGCATATCTCCCATTTCAACCCATTTTTCAGCATTGGTATTATAGGCAAGCATTTTGTCTAAAAAACCCGGGTGACTGGCAGGATCTGTGTGCATCAATGTTTCTTCATCCAAACCGCCGGCAATTAATATATGATCCCCTCCTAGGCTAAATGCGGGAGAAGGGGCGGCTGCCACTCCTCTCGGTAAGTCATTTAACCTTTCCCAAATGCCTTCGTTGGATTGCTCAGCGGGAATAAACCTGTAGGCATCCTTTAGCAAGGTTCTTCCTAAGCTGCCATCCGTATTATGATGAAGTGTAAAACCACTAAAAATATATAAACCTTCTTTGTGAGCGGCAGCTACAGCTTGTATTCTGGCCTTTCCCGGGAAAACAGGGCCCTCCACCCATTCCATCTCAGCTTTATTTTTGTTTAAATCTAGGCTATAAAATTTAGTTTCTGCCAAACCTGTAGCAGTTTCCTGCCCCCCTAAGACGTAAAAAACACCATTCACAATAGTACCTGCCATGCTTGCCAATGGCACCGGTAACGGGGGATAATCATTTTCAATTACAATTTCTCCGTCTTGGTAAACCAAACTAATCACCAAATTGGTATGTGCTTCAGCATCATTACCACCAATCACCCAAACTTTATTGTTATGGGTTCCAGAAACTGCATAGGCCAGCTTTTGAGGAAGTGTATGCTTTGAAACCTGCCAGCCGGCTTCCATGTCTTCCATAAAATAGATTTCATCATACCAAACTTTTTCTCCGCCTTCCCATGGTCTCTTTTCAGGGAAATTAGCACCTCCACCTACCAAAAGCACTCCATTACTTGTGCCGGCAAACATCCCTGCAAAACCTTCTTTATCCGGGATAGCAGGCAACTCCTTCCATACCACTTCCTTGCCAACCGCTTGAAAAACAAAAAAAATTAAAAATAGGCTGAGGTAAAAGTGTTTCTCTAAAGTTGAATACATTTTATTCTTTTGTTATCTAAATAATGATTTTAATTAAGCTTGATCGCCTTTCCTGAAGAAGCCGATTCAAAAGCTGCAAACACAACTTCCATCACTTTTAAAGTCCGTTTTCCAGAAGCTATTGGCTCTCGGTTTTCTAGTATAGCCTCAGAAAATTCTTTCCACTGATTAACCAAAGCTTCATCCATCCAATCCTTGGATAAAGACCCGGATAGCAGTATATATTTTTGATCTTTTCCTAGGTAGGCACCTTTGGTATTGTCAAGTCTTAGGCTTCCCTCGCTTCCATTGACATCAATACCTATCTCATTTACACCATCTTTAAAACCTGAATAATGCAGAGAAGCCATTTGTCCATTCTTAAACCTTAGTATTATTACTCCTCCATCATCTACCTCATCTCCATGAAAAGCATTGGTCATATGGGCAGAAACACTACTTACTTCAGAGGGCACCAATGCACATAAAGCATCCAATTGATGAATGGCTACGGTAAGCAGATATCCACCACCGGATATTTTTTTTAAATGCCAGTCCTTCCTGTCCCCATGTTTCCAAAATGAAATTGAAGTAGCCTTGACCATGAATATTTCACCAATTTCTCCTGAGGCAATACATTGCTTTGCCGCTACAAACCCGGGGGAAAACTGAGCAACCTGACCAATCATTAATTTTACTCCTGATTGTTCGCATGCATCATTGATGGCTATGCAATCAGCATAAGTGGAGGCCATTGGTTTCTCCAGCAGTACATGCTTCCCTACCCTTGCAGCTTCTATTGCTATTTGAGTATGTAAATGGTGAGGAGTGGCGATCAGCACTGCATCAATTTCATTATTATTTATAATTTTCCGATAATCTGTTTCCCCAGCTAGCTTGTATTTATCTGCTAGTTGGGCCAATGAAGAAGCTTCTCTTCTACAAATTACCTTGAGTTTCAGGGTTGGCAATTGCTGTATGGCCTCAATATGCCTTGAGCTGAAATTTCCTGCACCAATTATTCCAATCCTTATCATTCTTTCCTCAGTTCCTATCCTTATAAAGACATCCCTTCGATGCCAACATGTAACCTACTTAATCTTCCCGGCCCAGGCTCTGCCAAACCACCTGTTACCCAAAGGTATCCATTTGCAAAGCACAAGTTGCTTGTAAGCGGGATTCCTGAATCATAGCTTGCTAGTAATTCACCTGATTCAGAAAGAACCTGAATGGCCTGCATGCCATAATGAGCTACCCAAAGCCTTCCTTCTTTATCCATTGCCAATCCATCCGGAAGATTTCCTGTTTCCCTATTCTTTTCATTAAAAGGGAGAGTGGCCATTACCGTCATATAATTAGGACTGGATTCCGGAAGCTTAAGGTCAATTGTAAGCACACTATTTTTATAACTCTCAGCGACATATAAGAGCGATTTTTCCTTATGGTAAACAATGCCGTTTGGGAAATCTATGCCCCTAGCAACTGCATAAGCTTCCCCATCCCAACCGACAAAATAGACAGCCCCTTTGTGTCTAATAGAATCAGTAAAGAAAAACCCCTTATCTGTATGAACAGCAATGTCATTTGGGCAATGCACCTTCACTCCATTGATGAATTCAGGAGAAACATCTCCCAATTTTTTACCCATGGGATCATAAAGTACAACTCTGGAAGTTAAACTATCACAAAGTAAGTGGTCTCCATTGGCCATAATGGCTTGTCCGTTTGGCCGCTTACCTTTGCCCCACAAAATAGGTTCTCCACCTTCAAACCTGTAAATCCCTTCACCGGCAAGATTTGTATAATAAAGGAAACCATCCTCTCCGAATACCGGCCCTTCCGTATAATAATCCAAGGCCAACATGATTTGGGCTTGAGTAGATTCCGGCTTAGGTAGTGTTTGGTGAAAATGGTTTGCTTCTGTCATCTTACTTAAATTTTATCCAATGGAAAAAGAGGTTTCCTTCTGTGATTATAGGTTAAACTTGCCATGTCTGCACGGGTAACACCAGGGGTATTGGCCCTGATTATCGCATTGCATACAGGCTGGTAAGCAGCCAATGGTGCATTTACCCCTTTGGCTACCAACACATCGTAAGTGGTAGGATCAATATCAAAATGGATCAATTGCTGTAAACTGAATGGCACTATCCGTAAGGAGGTCAGCATAATGGTATTGCCGGCCTTGCTGGTTACAATTGCAGTTTCTCCCATATTGAAATTAACCTGCCCCCCATGTCGAGGTTCTTTTTCGGTAAACTTCCCATCGACGATCCGCTCCAACTTTACATCCATAAGCATGGTTTTGCCATGTAAATTGTCCGATTTTGCTCCAATTTTCACAGGAATATAGCCCTCAGGGTTTTTGGCTTTTATTTCAGCCACAGCTTCTGGATCATAAATACACATAAAACCTTTTACTCCGGGACAGGATTCCAATACCTCTAGTAAAAAGGTACTGTCTGCAGGTGAACCTCCACCTACATTGTCTCCCATATCCAATATTAGCAAGGGCTTTTCTGCCTTACTGATATGCTCAGGCAGTTCATCCAATCCTATCTTCTTGCCCGAAAAATCTTCGTGATTTTTTAGCAAATAATCATTGAGAATTGCTGCATTTTTGTCAGCAAGTTTTTTATCATTATTGGTAATCACAATAAAACTGGTACCCATTTCCGGCACATCCGCATAAGGAAATCCCAAAACAACATTTGTGGACAAGACCTCCGGATCATCCATAATATTCCTTGCCAAGGCAAACAATGGTTTGCAAGGATCTGAACCTGTATGTTGCATTTCGATACTAATGGCTACGTTGGTTTGTAAAAGAACCATTTCCGGTTTCACCTCACCCTTAAGGGTGTCTACCATAATTTTAGCAGCTGATCTTCCGGCATCCCTTTGATCCACATGGGGATTGGTTTTATAAGCCACAAGTGCATCTAAGGCCTCCACCATCTTAGGACTTAGGTTGCAATGGGGATCAATCGTCCCTATAACTGGAAGATCAGGTCCCATCATCTCCCGAACCATTGTTAACCAATGCCCATCAAAATCCAAATAAGTCCTACTGACAGCAGCACCATGGGGCACTACCATCAGTCCCTCCAAAGGAAGGCATTCCTTCAAAGTCCGTTGTAACTCATTAAGCAGACGTACTGCGGTTTCCTTGGCAATAATCCCTCCGGGAGTGGCTTCTGCATAGAAAATAGGAACAAGCTCAATGTCTTCCTCAGCACTCAAGACTTCTACTATTCCGCCAATCTCGTGGTAAGCAGGACCATATTCGGCTATGATATCTTGGCCGTATAGCATATGTCCATTCTCAAAGTCTTCCCAAGATGTTTCTTGATCTAAAAAAGTATTGGACTCATGATAGACACCTATAATTCCTATGCGCTTTTTTGAATTATCTTGCATGTGCCAATAAATCTACTTCAAACTTCAGCAGGGTACCTAAACAACCGATTAAGGTTGTCCTTGCAGGATAAGGTTCTTGGAAATAATCTTTATAAATGACATTAAATGCTGCCAAATCTTCTTGATTGGCAACATAATTCCTCACCTGAACCACATCACTAAAGTCCAAACCTGCTGCCGCCAAAATCTTCCTGGCGTTTTCGAAAGACCTTCTCACTTCTCCTTCA
>NZ_CAXBOC010000212.1:0-8590 GCF_963976465.1 uncultured Cyclobacterium sp.
GGTTAACAAGACTAAATCACGTGACCACTTGTCACATGTGAAAAAAAGGAACACCAGAACCACCACGAAGCAATAATGGTGGTACCGGTGCAAAAAATTAGTTTTAAAAATATAGGATCTTAGCTCAAAAGTCACATAAAAAAATACCCACTTTCCTTATTGGAAAACCTTACCTCTCAACCACCTGAGTTGCACATCTCCAAATTGCTTTAAGCCCCGAAGGATGATCTTTTTTAAATTTTTCGGTCTTTGTAACTTCAGCAAAGAATTTACCTGATCCATTTATTTCTGCCTTGGCTTTTCCTTTTTTTCCTGTAGTAAAGTCTAAACTGTTATTGTCAGGCCCCAATATATTGATGGTAGCATCTGGAAGAGGCTCTCCTTTATAGGACACATTAAACCTAGAAGATTTAGGATTTCTACTAAGCATTAGCTCCGTTTGTTCAGTAAGGTCGGCTTTGCCTTTTCCCACCCAAACTTGAGCAGATGCATTGAATTGATAGGCGGTGGTTCCTTTAAGCACTTTTGCGGTATGGCTGATCTGCAGTTGATATTCACCTTTTTCTTCTGCTACAAAGTTTCCTTCAAAATGGTCTTTTCGAGCTACTTTGTCTAATTTAATTCGCTTACCGGAAGGACTGATTAACCAAATTTCAAAATCCTCCACATCAGAATACCAATCTGCTACATCTTCGATGGCATTTTCATGATAGTCTGCATAATAAACCTTAAAGGCATGTGTTTTTCCCAACGCTGTAGTGGCAGATGTATGGATCCACAATGCATGTGCATGAAGGCTGCTAGCCAGCAGTCCAAACAACAAACTCAAAACCAATGATTTTATAGATGTATTTTTCATGTTTAATTTATTATAGCTTTCGAATCATTTCTATCAATTCAAGTTGTTCATTGGCTTCTATCGCACAAGCCCTCAAATGGTAGAACTCTTCTTCTGAAAATGAAAATTGAATGTCTTGATGGTAAGTTTCAATAATTACCCTATCGATACCGTCCATGCAGCGAAATTTGTAATAGTCAAAATCGATCTGTTTCAAATACCTTATAAATGCAGCAAAATTTACCTCATCAAAGCCTATCATAACTTGATGATACATTAATCCCATCCTATCACAGTCCACACATTTGGTGAATATGAAATCCCGGTTTTGATAGATTACTTCCGTTTTACATGTTGACATACTAAAGTTATTTAGCGATTGAATATTGTTCTATTTCTATACTCGTAAAATTTTCCATAGCGTAGCCAACCAATTCTTTGGTAGTAATTAGGCTATTGCTTAAATAGATAACCCCAATAATTACCAGTGAACTCAACCTACGAATTCCGCTTTTTTCCTTTAGTTTGGGTTCAATTGATAAAATTATTGCACCTTTTTTAATTTGGGCCTGGGTTAGTTTGCCGCATCTGCCGGCCGAGACAATTGGACAATCCACCCAGGACTTAATACTTTTACTCCATCGGCTCTAAATGGCTAATGGCGGTGATTCTCCCTCCTTCAACCTTCAATCCTTGAGTAGCTGTAGCAGCTATGGCGTCAAATTCATAAACCCAGCTGCCCGTTTCAGTAGTAATTCCGATATATGCCTTTCCATTTTGAGTGGAGTAATTATTGGTGGTTACTCCAACTATCTCATCTTCTGTCGGAGCACCCGAAACCCAAGTAAACGTCTTGTTGTAAACATCTGCGATTCCAAAGCGATTTCCGGTAGAATATGCTCCTTTTTCCTCCCTCATGATCACTATAAATTTCCCATTTCCTGCATAGGTTTTCGCTGTGATATAATAGTCATCTGCCAATTCTTCCACATTGAAAAAGTAAGATTCATCAAAGGCCAGTTCATCTTTTTTAATCCTAGTAATTGCAGAGGGCAAAGTGCTGGTCATTTCCCCATTGGAAGTAGCTATGGAGCTGGAATAAGCATAAGCATCTCCTTGTTCATCAACCTCCAAACCGGAAAGAAAATAGCGTCCGATAAAACTGGTTCTGTTGTCTTTAATTACAGTGTTTAATTCCATGCTGGGATAATCGAAAACTGCAATATAAGCGCTGTCGGGGTAGGAGGTACCGAATGTATCGTTGCAACAGGCTTTGATGCTAAAATATGGAGCAAATAATTTGTCCCCCACTTGTGTAACCCAGGAAAAGAAAGCCCTTTCTCCATTGTTAGCTATTTCTTCTTGGTTCCACTGTCCGTCGTCAACTATTTGGAGTTGCTCGGTGTCCAATCTGTACCAAGAAGCCATCGGTTCATTTCCTCTTGAAATTTTTACCATGACAATATCGTCATCCATAGGTCCAAAAGCTTGTACCGTTTCTGATTGAAAATCGGATTTTTTTACCAGGCTTCCATTTGCATCAAGCTCATAGGTGGTCACCGCTCCGGGATTTCCTTGCCCATAAAGCATACTAAAGAACTTGTTATTGTGTGTAACATAATACCGGTAGGTTCCGTCCTGCTCCACACCATTACCTAGTGTACTAACCGTTCCTTCGGTCAGGCTTTCTGCAGTCAACAAATAATCTGCAACTCCATCTGAAGCCAAAGGTGTAGAGGCAATAATATAACGACTTTCTGCGGCAACAACGGGAGGTTCCTCTACCGTAGGAGTGGTTTCACAACTGATTAAGCTTATGACCATTGCGACCATACTTGCTAATAAATAATTACGGTTGGTTTTCATATTTTAATAAGAATTAGTAAATAAAATATCTGATTTTTCCGGAGAAACTTCTCCCGGGTTTTTGTAAGCTGAAATTATCGTATAATACACGGTCAAATAGGTTTCTGCATTCAGCAATAAGCTGAAATTTGCCTTTGGCTCCGGTGGTATAGGTGGCGCTTAAATCATGAGAGAGCTGCATGGGAACATCAAACTTCTCAGCGCCTAAGCTTGGCCAATACAGGTAAAAAGCATGTACATAAAGCAAATTATATCCTAAAGCCAAGTCTTTTCCTCGGCCAAATGCATTGGATAGAAGAACATTGATATCCGCATTTCCAAAGAGGTAGGGCATATTAGGGACACGGTCTCTGTACACCAAGCTTGGCACTGTTTGTCCCTCCTCATATTTTGTATTGTTTCTTAGATTTTGATAGGTAATATTGGTACCTGCATTGATCATGTTCTTATAGCTGTACCGTATTTCTCCCTCAAATCCCAGGTTGGTCACATTGTAAAGGTTATCCATTACCTGCATGCTTTGGTTATTGTTTAGCCTTGGGCGAATAAAGTCTTTGGCATCTCTATAAAACCCATTGGCAGAAAAATCCAGTCTATGGTCTGCATGCAACTGCTTCCAAATGCTTAATCCTAAATTATAATTGTAGCTGTTCTCAGGTTTTAGGTCTAAGTTTCCCTGAAGGTTTACCATGTCCCCAAACAACTCCTCAGGTTCCGGTAAGCGGTAGCTTTTTTCAAAAGAGGCTTTCAATTGAAAATTACCTGTTAGGAAATATGAGCCGGTTACGCCATAACCCGGGTAGGTAAATGTTTCCTTGTTGTTTCGGTAGGCCACATCCCCATAATTTCCCGAAGGATTATAAGCCATAGCAAAATAATTGCTTTGATTGTATATTTTAGAGAAAGCAGAAATACTACCCTTTTCTTCCCAATTAAGCTGATAGCTTATACCTGTGATGTTTTTAGATGTCTTCCTGGGTTGCTCATAGATTTCTCTTTCAGGATACAGTTCATCACTGCCTGTCCGGTTAAAACTGTTGAATACATGGCTTACAGCAATGGTATGAATGTCTTTAAATTGGTAATGCGTGTTAGCAGTAAAAACGGCATTATTGTTTTTAAACTTGTACATGGAATAGGAGCGCTCTCCTCCTTCCGTCTCGTATTCTTTATATTGCTGAAACCAATTGTAGCGCCTATTGACGGTATCTATGTTTTGCTCTGTTCCAAAATTATAGTTAGCATTAATATTTAAATCCAAACCTTGGGTAAACAAATCTTGCTTATTGTATTTGAGGGTTGGCATAAGGATGGTTCCTTTTCTATGCCAATCCCCAAAAACTGATACTAACCTGGCCCCGGTTTGAATTTCAGCATAATTCTTCCCTGCAGTTAATCCCAGCATCAACTTGTCTGCATAGGGTTTGCCTTGTACTCCCAATTGGGTAATCACAGTTTCATTGTGGTAATTGTCATGAAACCTCCTCACCCGTTGGTTAGGATAGTATTTCCCGGTCTCAATATCCGCTACGTCCACATTCACCCAATAATTGTTGTCGGAGTAATTTTGAAAGGCATTGACCTGTAGCGTAAAACCTGATTTGCCTACATAAGCAGTATTGATAACCGTACGGTGGGTATTGAATGAGCCGAAAGAATAGGAGGCGTCTACGTAGTTTTTCCTAACTTTTTTGGTTACAATATTTACAGCTCCCCCCAAAGCATCTGCCCCTAACCCTATGGGAACTACACCCTTATATACTTCTATTCGTTCTGCTAGATTGATTGGAATATTATTCAGTTGAAAGGAAGAGCCGAAATCATCCATGGGAATCCCATCAATAAAAAACTTCACTTGTTTTCCTGAAAATCCATTTAAGGAAAAATTCATCCTAGAGCCTACTCCTCCACTTTCTCTAACCCTAACTCCTGAAACCCTGTCCAAGGCATGACCCAAGTCCAAATTGGTGTGGTGAAGCTTCCTTGCATCCACTACCTCTACATTAAATGCCTTTTCCCTGATTTCGCTAAGTTCTGACTTACCTAGTAGGGTAAACTCCTGAAGATCTGTGGCAGCTTCAGTTAATTGAATGGTAAGGTTCTTGTTGCTTTGATCCTTTGAAATTACTTCTTTCTTGGGTTCATAACCCAAGAAAGAAAAAGTCAAGGTATAGTCCTTGTTGGGAGGCAATTGTAGGCGGAACCTTCCGTCAGCTTCCGTAACGAGCCCTTTTTTTAGTTCCAAAACCTGAACCAAAACGCCCGGAATAGGCTGACCTTCTTGGTCCGTTACAGTGCCTTTTATTTGTCCCGATTCTTGAGAATAACCAAACCGTGTTAGAAAAAGGCATAAAAATATTAGTGACAATATTTTATTATATTGCATTGCTTTTTAATTGGAGAATTAGGAAGTAGTTTACCTGAAACCTTGCAGTTGCCGCTGCAAGGTTTCTTTTTATTCACTATTGTTATTTAGATTAATTTTAAATTAAGACAAATCTAAGGCTAGGCAGCTAAGAAATCAAATGATTTGAAGATTAATTTCGATTTTTTTTTAACAAAAATTAAACGATAAAAATATCCTCGTTCTTGGCTTCAATTCTGTACAGCAAAGCATATATTAATTCCTTTATTGACTGCCAGTTGTATAGGGCCCACCACAAAATAAACCCGCCTATATTAGGGAAATTGGCTACCTATTCTATTGAATATTAAGCACCTGAAGGATAGGGGAGTTGTAAAGCATCAAGCTTTTGGTTGAAGTTCAGCGACTTGGGGTGGCGCTACATTGTCTTTCTTATTCACCCCTTTATTTTTCTTTTTTCTTCCCCACCAAATCAAGAAACCGGTAATAGGTAATGAGGCAATAATTGCACTTAGAAAAAAGGCTAAAATTTTGCCGGGAAGACCGGCAATAGCACCTACATGAAGGTCGTAATTTATGCGCATTACCTTATCCCCAAGGGAAGCCTCATCAAATCGGTTATATATATGATCTACCGGTAATTCTTCCAGTGTATTTTGGTCAAAATAGCGGTAATCCATTTTCCAATAAGTAGATGCATCCGGATTTGCATTGGCAGCTATGGCAGCGTGTTCAAATTCAGGAGGGTGAACTTCTATCCATTCAGCCTTGGGGTACATTTCCCGCATTTTCATCCACACCGCATCCAATGGCGGAACATTTTCCTGATACGTGACCGTTGAGTCTGAAAGTGGCGTATAGTATTCCACATAATCTTCCCCTCCGGAACTTACAAAAAACACTGCATCACGAAACCAAACAAAACCCCAGACCAGCCCGGTAATCGCAAATATGGCGGCAAAGGCCATTACGTAAAATCCCAGCACTTGGTGCAAGTCATAGTTTTTTCTTCTCCATCTTGCCTTCCATTTTATTTTTAGGCTTTTGCTTAAATTCTTCTTTTTCTTTGGCCACCATAATATAAGGCCTGAAATAAGCATAATAAGAAATACCAGGGTAAAAGAGGCTACAAGTGGTTGACCAATTTCAGGTGGCAACCAAAGATAAAAATGGCCATCCAATACAATTCTAAAAAAATCAGCATAAACATCTTTTATTTTCAAGACTTCCCCTGAATACGGATTTACATACACGAAGTAGTAATAATTTTCTTCATAACTATAGTATATGGCTTGAGCGGCCCGGTCAGGGCTAGGATACAGCACCGCATGTAGATGTTTGCCAGGAAAGGCCAAATCTGCCTTTTCCCAGATTGTGGTGGGGGGGAGGACTGGAGTTTTTTGCGGCTGCACAAACCGGTAGGCCTGCGTCATGTCTTGAATTTCTTCCTGAAATGCGTAGATACAACCTGTGACAGCCACTATAAACACCACAAGCCCGGAACTAAGTCCGAGCCAGAGGTGTATTTTTCCTACAATTTTTTTAAGCTTCATTAAAACCTATAGTTTAAACTCAAGGAAACATTTCTTGGGTTTTGAGGAGTGACCGTAGACCACCCTGTATAATATTTTTGATCAGTAAGGTTATTTACTTTTAAGGCTACGAAATATTGGGAGCCGGTATAATTTATAGATGCATTAAAAACTTGGTAAGCAGGCAAAGCAAAAGAACCTATATTAGCCCTATTAATGGTCAAGTATTCACTGGCAGCATTGCCACCAAAGCCAAGACCAAAGCCTTTCAAATCGCCGAACTGAAAAGAATAACTTGCCCAAAAGTTAATCAGTTGATCCGGACCGGCTTCCTCAGGTCTTAACCCCAAATACCCACTTTCCTCATAATCTTGCGTTACCTCTGCATGGTTTTTGCTATAACCTGCCACAAGATCAAGGCCTTCCACAGGACTTGCAATTACACTCAATTCAACACCTTGACTCTTTACTTGGCCACCTTGAATAGAGTTATTGACATTATTAGGGTCTGTCATTAATCGATTTTTCACATCGATATGGTAATAACTGGCCGTTGCAGCCACCTTGTCTTTGTAGAGCTTGGTTTTTACGCCAAATTCGATTTGGTTGGCATTTTCCGGAGAAAAGGCTTTTAGCCTTTGATTACTACCATCAGCATCTGCTACTGACCTTGGTGCTACATTGACAAAGCCATTCATATAGTTTGCAAAAACAGAGACTTTGTCTTGTAGAGGTTTGTAAACGATTCCAAATTTAGGAGAAAGGGCAGTTTGGGATTCGGCCCCTTCCGCTGACCAGTTCCCCGTTTCACTTTTGAAATTGTCCACGCGAATACTCGCCATTACCGAAAGAGAGGGGTGAAGCTCAGCTACGTCTGAAATGTAGGCACTCATGATTCTGGTATTTCCTGTGCTATTTCCTTCAAAGGAATTTTTTAACAAATCATCCACTCCTGCCTGAGTCAAAACTCCTGTATCATTTCCATCTGAAAGCGTAACCGCACCATTACCAACCCAACCCGTGCTTCCATTGATCAATGAAGAATGATAATAATCCAATCCGATAACCAGGTTATTCTGAACTGATCCTATATTAAGGTTACCAATAAAGTTTTGCTGAATGTCCGTAGTCAAGGTTTGACCATTCCGGTCTGAAATATATCTGGTAAAGCTGTCACCATCACTATTGTCAAACAAATAATGATAATAACCGTCAGTTTTTGTGGAACTTCGAGAAACGACAGTCTGGGAGGTCCAGTCATTGGTCATTTTATAAAGAGCCTGAGCTTGCAAACCATAGGAAGTATTGTTCATTCCTAATTCATTACCTGTAAAGGATCGATCATAGTTTTTATCAAACAGGTCTATCCCTGAAAAGGTAATCGGGTTAGACCTGTTTAAAAACAGCATTGGCGCATTTACAGATTTGGATTTTAAAAATTCAGTGTTAATTAAAAAGGAAAGTTTTTCAGAAGCTTTAAATTTAAAGGAAGGGGCAAAGAAAAAAGATTCTCCTCCACCGGCATCCTGAAAGGTATTGCTATTTTGATATGCCATATTGACCCGAACGGTAGACAAATTATTAAGGGGGGTATTTACATCGGCCGTAAGCCTATTTAAACCATAACTACCGGTAACCCATCCTAATTCTCCCTTAAAACCGTTCATGGGACGCTTGGTTGTAATATTAATTAACCCTCCATAAGAAATCCCCGAACTGCCAAATAAGGTACCCGACGGCCCTTTAATAACATCTACTCGTTCTATATTAGCAGGATCAAGACCTCCGTTATTGAGACTTGGCATGCCATTGACCATGGTCGGTTGCACAGAAAATCCTCGCATGGAATAATATTCCGCTCCATCACCTCCCCGCCCGGTTGATTGCCAAAGTCGGGACACTCCGGTAGCATTTTTAAGGGCATCATTCATATTGGTAACTACTTGTTCTTTCAACAGACGTGAAGATATGGAATTGTAAACCTGGGGG